>DASQBW010000431.1:0-4544 GCA_035635015.1 Draconibacterium sp.
TGAAAATAACCGGTTGACCGATTCTCGTTCAGGTCTGAACCCATAATATTTTTCATACCCATATCGGCTTTTATACTTTTGTATTTCGCTCGTAATCCGCCGCCAAATTCGGTTTGTTTAAACAGTGGATTCATAAATTGCAAAGGATCAAAAAAGTTTTTTTGCGTTAACGAAGGAGAAATATATTGCCCGTAAATGTAAGCCGATAACCAAGAGTTGAAAGAGTATTCAATAGTTGAAGTGACACCAAGTTGATAATTGATATTCCATGGCGTTAAAGTCGTATTTTGTTGGTACAATCCCATGCCCAAATCAATTTTTACTTTATCGGAAAGCTGGTAGTTCAGGTTTCCTGAGAATTGTTTGCTTTGACCCAGATTAGGAAAGATATTTACTGTGGTGGTTTTCTCAAGTTTAATTCTCGGTTGCTTAACTTCCGGTTTGGTAAGTAGCCAATTGTTTCTTGAAAGCTGGTTTGGTTGATTGTTATTGGGCGCAAAAAGAAGTTTCTCATATAGTAAAATGTTTTCCATTTCAGGCATAAACGGAGCAGGAGCTAAATTCGTGAAAGGGCCAGTTTGCGGGGTCAATACTGTTCTGCTATCCTCTGTTTGGCCGGCAGTAAACAGTGTAAGTAAGTTGAAGAGAATTAAAGCTAATATTGTTATTCGGATAGAACTTGATGCAACTTTCATTTCGGGTAGCTTATTGCTTGTTTTCTCAGGTAAATATAGGCTTAATATGGCAATGAGAAGTGTTTAATAAACTTAATATTGTTAAATAAGAGCTAAAAATTCCGGCAAGCGCATAACTCACTATAATAAATCCTCCTTTTTAGATTCATTTTAAAAACCAAGCCATTAGTTATCAAATTGCTATTAATCATTACTTTTGTGAGTTAATTAGTTATCTTGGCATTGCCAGATAAAGGGGGCACAAGACATTGAGTCTAAAAGTCTCTGTACTACGAATCTAACGTATGAAAGAAATAAATACTACAGATAGAGGGATTTGTCAAACGAAAGTTGGTAACTGCGGAAAACTACAGGTAACCGACTGGCTTGGCGATGTTCAGCCTGCCTACAAAGGCGAAGACATTGTTGAGGTGCGCTTTAAAAATACCCGAAAAGACTATTATAAAAACGTAAATAATTTAAAACTTAAGGTTGGCGAGTTAATTGCTGTTGAAGGAAATCCGGGGCACGATATCGGTATTGTTTCACTAATGGGCGAATTGGTTTTTGAACAAATGAAACGCCACAAAGTAACCCTGAATAATGGTGAATATCGCAAAGTATACCGCCACGCCAAACCGGTTGACATTGATAAGTGGAAAGAAGCGATTTCGCTGGAGCATGATACCATGATTCGTTCGCGCCAGATTGTTAAAGATCTGAGACTCGACATGAAAATTGGTGATGTGGAATACCAGGGTGATCGAACCAAAGCCATATTTTATTACATCGCCGACGGACGTGTTGATTTTCGCCAGCTGATAAAAGTGTTGGCCGAAACTTTCCGCATCCGTATAGAGATGAAACAAATTGGTGCACGCCAGGAAGCCGGCCGTATTGGCGGAATTGGTCCTTGCGGACGAACTCTGTGCTGCTCAACCTGGATGAGCAATTTTGTATCGGTAACTACCAATGCTGCTCGTCATCAGGAGATTTCCCTAAATCCGCAAAAACTGGCCGGGCAATGTGGAAAACTTAAATGCTGTCTCAATTTTGAAGTGGATGCCTACATTGATGCACAGAAAGATTTTCCGCCAAACCATATTCCATTGGAAACAGAACACATGACTTACTCCTTTTTAAAAGCTGATATTTTTGGTGGGATTTACTGGTATGTACCACGCGGAGAAGGGATCGGAACCTTGGTTGCTGTTCCTGTAAAAAGGGTGAAAGAGGTATTGCGATTAAACCGTAACGGCAAAAAACCCGAAAAACTGGTGGTTGAAAAATACGATGCCGGAGCGCAGAAGAATGACACATTTCATAATGTAGTGGGGCAGGAAGATTTGGATCGTTTCGACAGGGCAAAGAAAGTAAGCCGCTCGAAAAAACGCACTAACCGCCGTAATTCTAACCGGAACAGAAATCAAAATCAGCCAAAAGCACAAGGAGAAAGGCAAGACCGCAGACAAAACAACAACCAGGAAGGCGGGCAAAACCACAGATCGAAACAAAACCGCAGGCCGGGACAAAATCAGAAGTCAAATCAAAATCGAAGCCAAAAACCTGATTAAAGAAAACAACTTTCTTATTACAGCGTTTGAATTAGTGATCTTTTGAAGAATAATAGTTGAAGCAGAATGAATCGTTTTTTTCAAAGTATACTTTTTGCGGGAATATTGGTAATGTTGGCAGCCTGCGATCCGCATAGTGTTTTCGATCAATACAAGCCAATAAATAAAGGGGTATGGAACAAAGATTCGCTGGTGGTTTTTAATGTGCCGGTTACCGATACGCTTCAAAATCATAACTTGTATATTAATGTTCGCAACAATGTAAACTACCGTTACAGCAACCTGTGGTTGTTTATTACCATTGAGCAGCCCGGTGGCGAGGCAGTTAAAGATACCTTCGAATTAGTATTGGCCAATCCATCTGGCCAATGGTTGGGTGAAGGTAGGGGCGGATTAAAAGACCTGAAGACGATTTACCGGCGGAATGTGTTTTTCCCTGTCTCAGGCGATTATACCATAAATTTGCAACAAGGTATGCGAAACGAGGAGCTTAAGGGAATTTCCGACGTGGGTGTGCGTGTGGAAAAAGCTAAATAGAATATCAGGAAAATTTTTAGATACCAAGAGTTTATTTTTTAGAGGTGGGAAAAGGAAAGCTGAAGAAATTTGATGAAATGCAAGGCTTTGAACACGTTGTTCAGGCGCCGTTTCATAAGGTAGGTCACGATGATTTTCGTTTAAAAGGAAAATGGTCGGCCGAATTTTTTAAAAACGATCAACCCATAATTTTAGAGTTGGGTTGTGGCAAGGGTGAGTATGCGGTTGAACTGGCGGCGCTAAATGCGAACATCAATTATATTGGTGTCGACATTAAAGGTGCACGGCTGTGGAAAGGAGCAAAACTGGCCTTCCAGCGCGAAATGACAAATGTGGGATTTTTGCGTACGAACATCGAATTAATTCCCCAGTTTTTTGCAAAAGATGAAGTGGATGAAATTTGGCTGACATTTCCTGACCCGCAAATGCGAAAAGCCAGGAAACGTCTTACATCAACAACTTTTCTGAATAAATACAGGAATTTTCTGAAACCCGGCGGGGTAATACATTTAAAAACCGACAGTAATTTTCAGTACAATTATACGCTGGAAATGGTCAAACTGAATCAATTCGAAATTCTGGCGCAGACCGATGATTTGTACGAGTGGGAAGGGCTGACTGATGTTTTGCGCATCCGCACTTTTTACGAAAAGCAGTGGCTTGATCGTGGAATACCCAGCAAGTACCTGGCATTTATTCCACACAATGGCGAATACATTGAGCCCGAAATCGATATTGAACGCGACGAGTATAGAAGTTTTGGGCGCAGTGCGAGAGATTTATAGTAGAATAGTAGGCAGTATTCAGTTGCAGTTGGCAAAGAGCAAAATTCGAATATTCCGATATTCTAACATTCAAATATTCCAAACGTGAGTGATTTTTTTAACCAGGTTTACGAAGTTGTAAAACAAATCCCGCCGGGACGAGTGACATCATATGGTGCGATAGCTGCTTGCCTTGGTTCGCCGGGTGCCGCACGTATGGTAGGTTGGGCAATGAATGCCAGTCACTCGCACGAGGAGTTTGTACCGGCGCACCGCGTAGTAAACCGAAACGGGCTGTTAACCGGCAAACACCATTTCGACAATCCGAATGCTATGCAGGAACTGTTGGAAGCAGAAGGTCTGAAACTCGATGGTGACAAAATTATCGATTTTAAGGAAAAATTCTGGGATCCAAATACGGAACTCAGCTCTTAAAACGATCAAAAGTTCAAAAAAGTAATCAAAACATTTCCGTGTTTAAACTGTTCATCTAATTACAATTATTAAATTTACAGCTACAAATAATTTTTCAAAAAAGTCAAAATAGCATTTTAAAATGGCAGATATACCAAGAAAATTAATTGTCCCCAAAGATGTTACCGATGCCTTGCGCACCGTAAAATATCCGGGAAGCGACGAAAATGTGGTGCAATTGGAAATGCCACAGGAAATTCGTATTGCCGGTCAGCGAATAAGTTTTTCGCTGGTTTTTCAGAAAAGCAACGATCCGAATATTGAAGCACTGGTTTTGGCGTGCGAAGCAGCCACAAAAAAATATATAGGCGAGCAGGTTGAAATTGAAGATAACATTGCCGTAAAATTTATTCACGACATGGAACGCCCGGTTTTGCCCAACGTTAAAAACATTGTGGCCATTGCCTCCGGTAAAGGTGGAGTTGGTAAATCAACGGTTGCGGTTAATACGGCCGTTGCCTTGGCAAAAAGTGGTGCAAGAGTTGGTTTGTTGGATGCCGATATTTTTGGCCCTTCAATTC
>DASQBW010000432.1:0-1906 GCA_035635015.1 Draconibacterium sp.
TTTTTATGGTGATTCAGTTAGTTCAGAATTGCATGAATCCTAAAACATTCAATTCCACTTACATTTTATGATATAGAAGATATTTATTTAACCATATATAAAATACACGTGTATTTAGGTGTTTTTTTTTGCTTGCCTGACTTCGGAGATTTGTTAGCATGTTCAATACTAACAATACAAAAATTAATGAATCATGTTTGGCTTAGACGAAATTACCTGGAAGGAATTTATTCAGTTTTTAGTTTTTCTCTTATTTGCCTGGTATACACTGGTGCTTCTGATAGCCTGGATTAAAAGCCGGGAAAAACAAAGCAGTCTTTTTGAAGAAGGTCATCCAACAAAAATGTCCGTTTCGGAGGGGACTGAACCCATTCATGTTGCTTCCTCCAACTTCCCATCAAAACTGATTTCCACAATCTCCGAAAATTCCATTCCGCTGGAAGTAAGTGTCTACGAAGAGACCGGACCGGATGACGGAATTCATATTGATTACCTGCTTAACGAGCTAACAGGAAGACTTGAAAAGATGCTTCCAGAGATTCAATATCAACAATAACATTTAATCACAAAAAATCATGAGAAAACAAATGCAGGCGATTTATCGCAGGGGCATGGCAGTAGTGGCTATGCTGGTTTTGGGAGTGTATAACACAATGGCACAAAGTTCGGCCGGGATTGACCAGGCAACCACGGAAGTCAATTCTTATGTGGATCCGGTGGCCAACCTGATTATTGCCATCGGGGCAGTAGTAGGACTGATCGGTGGAGTGCGTGTCTACATCAAATGGCAGAGTGGGGACCAGGATACGCAAAAGGCAATCATGGGCTGGTTTGGAGCCTGTCTATTCCTGATCCTGGTTGGCGTAGTAATCCGTTCATTCTTTGCTTAAAAAATTATCGGGGAGGAGAACCGGACAGTGAATCGCAAGTTATTGAGGGACGATCCTGTATCGTTCCTCAATCTTCTCTCACCATCTAAATCAGGGGATAACAATGAAAACTTATACCATCCAAAAGATCGATACCAATCTTTACATCAAAGGATTTTCCGGGCAATTGGTTTACCTGGCACTTTACGGAATTCTAATTACGCTAATCGTATTTGTGGTGCTTTATATTGCTGCCGGAACTTTTGTCTCGGTAGCAGTTTGTGTACCCGCCTTTTTTGTTTGGCTGTACCGCTTGAACCGGATACAGAAAAACTACGGACACCGGGGCTGGCATAAAAAACGGATTGCCCGACAACTTCCGGAGTTTATCACCATCAAACAACGCATTTATCAGCAATAACATGAGAGTAAAACCTATACAAATCAGTCTGCCTGTATTGGGATTTGACGGAGATATCCTGATCTCCAATAACCTGGATATGGGTTTTGGATTACGCCTGTTCCTGCCAGAGTTACTATCCTGCAGCAACGAGAAACTTTATATGCTTCACGATACTTTTCAGCGGGCAATAAACATTCTTCCGGAAAATTCGCTGCTACACAAACAGGACTTCTTTTTTACCGAAGAATTTTGCACCGATCGCAATACCGCATTAAAACAGGTACGCAGCTTGAGTGGAAACTATCTGGATCATTTTCAGGGAAGGAGGTATTTGAAACACGAATGTTACCTCTATGTAAGCCTGCTGAATACCGGTTTGTTGAAAAACTACCTGGGATCTTCACTGATCTTTTCACGCAAAGCAAGGCTGGAAGAAGCACGACTACAGGAAAAGATCCGGGAATTGCAGACCAACCTTTCTTCGATATTCCGGCAAAGTGGAATAGAAAGTATACCGGTAACCAGAGAACAAGCCATGGGGACAGCCTCCGAAATCGGGCTGATTGAACGTTATCTGACACTTAACTTCAGGGAGGGACAGCCCCTGCTGGGAGGAATCGATTTTAGGGACCGG
>DASQBW010000433.1:0-2069 GCA_035635015.1 Draconibacterium sp.
TAATAATGGAGATAATTATCAACGGTCGCATTATTCGGAATAATGAAATTCCGGAGGCTTTCATAGCTACCAATTCATAGTTTTCGCCCAGTGCCCCGAAAGTCATTATTGAGGCCAGAAGCATAGCGAGAGGAAAGGCCAGCGGCAGCAATGCAAAAGATGCATAAAACATCATTTCTCCCAATACCTTAAAATCGAGCCCCTTGCCAACCATATCGTCCACGTATTTCCACAAGAACTGCATTAACAGGACAAAGAGCACAATAAAAAAGGTCATGAAGAACGGCCCGAGAAATGATTTTATGAGAAAAATATATAAACGTTTCATGTACTTTTCTTGAATATGGAAACGCCTACAAAACTAAGTTATTTTAGGAATTAGTAAAGTAAAAATGGTTAAGAAACGTTATTGAACATTAAGATATACCCTGATTTTAGCTAATAAGATGATTATGACCCCAGAACATGTTTCAGATCGGCCACTTGCGAATCCCAAAGGCCCCTGGTTTCATCCTGTTCATCTTCATCGGCAAAATCAGAAATCAACAAAGAAACATCTCCGGTTAGTTCATCACGGGTGATTTTAAATTCAAAATAAGAATCATCCTCATCAATCCAGCTAAACCTCACCAGCTTGTTTTCTTTATGCATTGTCATCTCTGCAATTTGTTCCGATCCATCCCAGATAAATGTATATTGTTTTCCGCGTACGCGAACATCATCAGCAAACCATTCAGTTAAACCAGAAGCTGTACTAAGCCTGTTATAAAGAACTTTGGGCGAACAATTAATGATGTATTCAAGGTCTATTTTAATCTTATCAGTCATTGGTTTGATTTTTGGCAATATAATTATTATGAATGGAACTTACAACTGGCAAAAAAGTCATAAATGAAGATAATTTGATTTTTTAGCAAAATGATTACCCTAAAAAAAAATAAATACTATATTTGCACCGCATTTTTGAAAAACAAATGGCGAGGTAGCTCAGCTGGTTAGAGCGCGTGATTCATAATCACGAGGTCGGCGGTTCAAGCCCGCCTCTCGCTACGATTACAAGCATTTAGAAGCCTGATAGTCAAATGATTATTGGGTTTTTGCTTTTTAGATGGTACACATACGGTACACATTCCCCTGGTTTGAAAAGAAAATGTCTTAGAGAGCTATTCCAATATTTAATCCTACTCCCTGAATTGTAGAGGCGTTTATTCCCATTGAAATAAATCCTCCACCCCTTAGCGATATAAAGTATTTTGCCTTAATTCCGGCATTTACTGCATCATCATTTAGTTTACCTCTGATGAAATATGCTCCATTGTCTCCAAGTATATGAAGATTATCATAAGAATTGACGAAACTATATTTATCTGCATAACCTAAAACTCCGGCAAGTAAAACAGAGTTACCAATTTTATAGCCTACTGCTAAATTATAAATGTTGTAATATTCACCATATGATCTATGGTCTTCCCTGTACTCATCCCAATTAATCGTTCCTGTATAATCTTCTCCACTTGTTCCTCTTGGCACTTGGGTTCCTATTTCAATGTAATATGCAAAATTGTTTTTTGCGATATACCCCATATCAAAAGATACAATTTCAGATGAACTGTATCCGAAACCAATATCAAAACTTTGCGAAAATGAACTTGAATAAATAAGAACAATTATTCCAGAAAGTAGAATTTTCTTCATTGCATTTGGTTTTAAGTTTATCACAGATTGATTTTTGTTTAAAGTTATGCTAAATAAATTTCTACAACAAAAAAAAGGCAGTCAAATTTAATTAACTGCCTACAGAAATAGTAAATATCTTTTTTTATCGTTTTATCGATTCCTTTAATTGCTCCGGTGTCAATGTTGTAATTATCTGTAATGGTTCCCGTTTGTCGTTTACATCGGCATTTAATTCTACCTGCTTCAATCTGGGTAATCCAAAAGAAAGTAAGTCAATATAAAAACGCACACGGTCGCGAGGCTCTAACTGTTCTAAATCAGATTGTATATTATCGAAGTTATTATCTAAAAAATCATTTATCCGACTTCTTATTTCTTCGTTTATCTTATTT
>DASQBW010000434.1:0-4265 GCA_035635015.1 Draconibacterium sp.
GATGTTCAGCATCACTTTTAGCTTTGGTAATGCCTTCTTTGTAGATCTTTTGTGTAATTTCCTTAATTCGGTCAGTCATAATTTTTTGGTTGAATTGGTTTCATATGGCATTTAAATCGTAATTCTGGCTAACTCCGCCAACCGTAAATACCGGCATTTTGCAGCCGTGGATAATCTCGGAAACAAAGGGCCCGATTTTTTTTCCTGTAAACCGTGATTCCTGATGTGTACGGATGATGACCATACCCGGATTCACTTCCTCAATGTATTCCAGTATTGCTTGTTGTTTTTCAAGGTTATGGATTTTCAGAATTTTAATGTCGCATTTAACGCCTCGCTCATTGAGCATTTTCCTTATTTTATCCGCATTTTTAAAAGCAAGACTCTTATGTTCTTCGATGTCGATATTAAGTGCTGAAACGATATGGATTTGAGCATTAAATTTTATCGCAAAAAGTGTAGCCCAATACAAATGCTTTTTTGTACGTTGCGAAATGTCGACAGGAACTACAATGTTTGTTATTTGTTTTAGTGGGTAATCTTTATTAATAGAAAGAACCGGACAATACGACTTACTTACGTATATATCAACATTGGCGCGCGACATGTTTTCATTGTTTTGCGACTCGCTTTTGTCAATCATTACAAATTCGTACCCACCACATTCTGTTTCTGTAATTAGTGTGCTCATAATTTTTCCCCATGCAATTCTTAAAATTATGTTATCAGGGATGTTTGAATCAAGGCACTTTTTAACAAATTCAGTGAAACCATTGAGCTCTTCTTTATGGCGGATTTTATTCTTTTTTGATTTGGGATTATGAAAAAAAAATGAACTGGGTTTGATTACATCGAGTAAAAAAATACGCATGCCAATTGCATTAGTAATAAACAAAGCTTGTTTTAAAAACTGTTCTCCGGCAGAAGATTGAGGTATGTGTGCCAGAATACTGTTTGATCGATGCTTCATAGCTTTGCCTGTTAAAGATAGAAATCCGGTAACCTAAAAACCTATGCGATTGTTTGTTTTCTCATATACGAAAATTGGGAATATAGTTACATAATTACTGAGTAAAACATATAGATTAACGATGTTAAAGCAGAGGGTTAAAATTGCGGGAAAAAAGTTAGCGCGATTTATTTTTTCGGGCTACCAGGATTGCCCCTAAAAATACCAGTGCAGCACCAACTATTGTAATTATTGAGAATCGCTCGTGTTCCACCCACGAAACATTGAGTCGGGTTAAAATTCCCATGGTAATAAAAGTGATCATCGGATTTAAAATAATGATGATACTAACTTTGTTGGCTTCGGTGTATTTTAGCGCTTTCCCAATACATGTATAGGCAATAAATGTGTTGGCGCCCAAAAACAATAGCAACAACCACCAGGTCCGGCTTAGTTCTAACAAGGGGCGAAACTCAATAAAAGGGAGGTACAATATTGATGGCAAACCAAAGAGCATCAGATTTAAACTTTCGACCGAATAGGAGCGAACCAATTTCTTTTGCAAAATGGCATAAACCGACCATGCAATTGCCCCTGATATAGTCAACAAAATTCCAAGATTATAAGCACCGGCAGTTTCGAAAAACGCCTGCAACTGATCGCGGTAGAAAAATGAAAAACCAAGTATTGCAATGGAAAAACCAATAATCTGGTTTCGAAGTAATTTCTCTTTAAAAATAATAAAACCTGCAAGGGCTAAAATAAGTGGTCCGGTTTGAATAAAAAGCTGTGCATTACTGGGTGTTGTATGATAAATGCCCAACATGTAACCCATGTAATTCCACGAAAGAGCCAGTGCTGCTAGAATTAAGGGTAATGGGGGCTTTATAAGTATTTTAAACGATTGTGGTGTTTTAGCAGCCTGCCAAATGGAGAGAATAATAAATGCTATAACAAAACGAATCCAAACAACAGTAACCGGATCGACTTTGCGCACGGCAACTTTTAAGGCAATGGCCAAAAAGCCCCAAAAGAAAGCTGTTATTGCGGCATAAATGATTCCTTTTGTGTGGTTCTGCATACTACGAGGTGTCTTTAAACAAACATCCCGGAAAGTTATCCGGGATGCAAATTAGTTTATATGTGGTTATCTTTAGCGTAATTTAGCACCAAAATCCCGTTCAAAAGCTTTTACCAGCTTTTGCATGGTTTTGTCAATCTGCTTGTCTTTAAGCGTTTTATTGTCGTCGCGCAAGATAAAACTTACGGCGTATGATTTTTTACCGTCCGGTACTCCTTTGCCTTCGTACACGTCAAACAAGTCGACGTTGCGCAACAACTGGCGTTCCATTTGAAAAGCGGTTTCTTTAAGCTGACTGAACTTAACCGGCTTGTCGAGCAGTAATGCTAAATCGCGACGAACGGCCGGGAATTTAGGTAACTCATTAAACAGTACTTTATGTTGTTTATGTGCCTGAAAAACACTGTCCCAATTGAAATCGGCATAATACACCGGGTTGTCAATTTCAAACTTTTTCAGCCATTTTCCTGCAACAATTCCCAATGTCAGAACAACTTTGTTATTGTAAGTGAAAGCCAGTGCTTCGCTAAATAACTCGTCCTCGCAATCGTCAATCTGCATTTTGTCGGCAGATAAGCCAAGGCGTTTCAGAATGTTTTCGGCATATGATTTTAATTCGTAGAACGAAGCAGCTTCTTCTTTCATCGTCCAACTTTCAGCTTCTTTATTACCGGTTACGAACAGTCCAAGGTGACTTTCTTCCCAGTAATTATTGGCCGGCTGATCTTTTAATTGTGTTCCTTTATAAAAGTAAGTGTTACCAAATTCGTACACTTTCAGGTTTTTATTCTGGCGGTTGGCGTTGTATGCAATACATTCTAGCCCTCCAAATAACAGGGTTTGGCGCATACCGTTTAAATCCGCACTCAACGGATTAAGCATTTTTACCGATTGCTCATCTTTGTACTGTTCCAAACCTTCGTAATAGCTCGATTTTGTTAACGAGTTCGACCAGATTTCGTTAAAACCTTGTGACGTCAGCATTTCTGCAACCAGGTTTTTAACACTGTCAGGATTTGGTTTGTCGGCAGTTTGCAACGACGATTTTACCTGGGTTGGAATTTCAATATTGTTGTATCCGTAAATTCTCAGAATTTCTTCAATTACATCGGCTTCGCGTTTTACATCAACACGATAAGCCGGAACGACTAATTCCAACCCGGTTTCGTTCTCGCTTTCAATTTTTATTTCCAGTGATTCAAGAATGCTTTTTACAGCATCAGCACCCAAATCTTTTCCGATTAATCGAGTGATGTTTGCATATGAAACACTCACTTTAAAATCTTCAATCGGATTCGGGTAAATATCAATAATATCAGAAGAAATATTTCCTCCGGCAATTTCTTTAATTAATAATGCAGCACGTTTTAGCGCGTAGATCTGTCCGTTTGGATCAACACCGCGTTCAAAACGGAATGAAGCATCAGTGTTCAAACCATGACGGCGTGCAGTTTTGCGAATGTAAACCGGATCGAAATAAGCACTTTCCAAAAACACGTTTTTCGTTGTTGCTTTCATTCCCGATTTTATACCGCCGAAAACACCTCCAATACACATAGCCTCTTCAGTGTTGCAGATCATCAGGTCGTTTTCGTCCAGTTCGCGTTCCACTTCATCCAATGTGGTGAACTTTGTTTTGGCCGGTAATGTTTTTACGATCACTTTTCTGCCGGTAATTTCATCGGCATCAAAAGCATGCAATGGCTGGGCTGTTTCGAATAAAACGTAATTGGTAATGTCAACCACGTTGTTAATCGGTGTTAAGCCGATCATTTTTAAACGGTTTTGCAACCATTCCGGCGACTCTTTTACCTCAATTCCTGAAATAGTCACCGCAGCATAACGCGGACAAGCTTCGGCATTTTCAACCTCTACCGGAATAACAAGATCGTTATTGTCAACTTTAAAGTCGTCAACTGATGGTTTTGTATATTCAATGTCCTGTGTTTTTTTCAAAAAGGCGGCCAAATCTCTGGCTGCTCCAATAAACGAAGCTCCGTCGATACGGTTTGGTGTAAGGTCGATTTCAATTACCCAATCCGATTCTACATTGAAATAATCTTTTGCCGGCGTTCCCACTTTTGCATGTGGGTCTAAAACCATAATTCCGTCGTGGCTACTGCCCAATCCTATTTCATCTTCCGCACAAATCATCCCCATCGACACTTCGCCACGGATCTTTGATTTTTTTATTTGAAATTCCTGGTCGCCATCGTAAAGCGTAGTTCCAACGGT
>DASQBW010000435.1:0-1676 GCA_035635015.1 Draconibacterium sp.
ATCGCGCCCAAAGTGGTAAAAATTATCACGTTGATAAAACCGTTAAGGTTTCAGGCCGAACAATTCACTTGAAAGAATTGTAATGAATGTTGCTTTTGTAACGATATTCCTTTTATTTATTTCACTCCCAGGATTTGCACTAAGGAGAAGTTATTTCGCCTCTAGGTTTTCAATTAATCAATTTTCTACAAATATTGTAAATGAAATTTTTTGGTCATTTATACCAGCCTTGATACTTCATGTAATTGCTATTTGGATAGTTGAGAGATATTCTAACAAGGAAATCTACTTTGAATACATAGGTTACTTGGCTACTGGTGGCAATGATAAAGAATATATTAATACAATTTTTACCAATATACATAAGCATTTGAAAGAAATACTGCTTTATAATGTTGTTTTGTTGTTTTTTGCATTTATACTTGGGACAACTCTTCGAAAGATCGTTAGAATTCTTAACTTGGATGTATATACACGGATACTTAGTTTCCCAAACAAGTGGCATTATATATTTACCGGTGAATATATGAACAGAGATTATGGTTGGAAATATCATAAAAATATTGATTTTATTTTCGTAGATATATTAATGGATGTTGGAGGAGAGGCCGTCTTATATTCTGGTAAATTTGAAGAATACTTTTTATCGAAGGTTGACAATGGTTTGGATCGGATAATGATAAAATACCCTTCAAAGAAAATTTTTTCAATTGACAATCACGACGAACCGGAAGATATTCCCAGCGATCTTTTAACTATTCCGTACAAAAATATTCTAAATCTAAATATATCTTACTACAAATTAGGAGATGATGGAACTATTGAAGAATTAGGTAATGATGATTACATCGAGCCGAACCCAGACATAGATGAGCAACTGACTTATTGATGATTAAGTATCACTACAGGGTGAGGTACTATTTGCAAAATAGCACCAGTGGCGAAAGGTGAGATATTGTGTTGGAGCGCTTATGACACTGAATTTTTTTGATTACTGTCAATTCTCCTACTGACCGAACTTTACAAAAAGAATTCCTTTGGTTTATGCTTTAATATTTGTTATTTTGTAGCATAAACCTTATTCCTCTCTATTATGTCAGATATTGATAAATCAACACTTTCATTCGAAGATTACGGACACGAAAACGGTACAAGATATTGGTGGGCATCTGAATATGCTCAGATGCTTGGTTATGCTTCTTTTGATTCTTTTCGAAAACCAATTAACAAAGCCATTCAGGCTTTTATGGCAACCGGTCTTGAACACTTTGAAGATTTTCGTTATGAAATGCGAATTATTGATGACAAACGTATTCAAGATATAAAATTGAGTCGGTTTGCTTGCTACATGGTAGCAATGAATTCAGACACCAAAAAACCTGCCGTAGCAAAGGCGCAAATTTACTTTGCTGATCAAGTTGAAAAAATAAATGTGTTACTTGAGGGGAATAACGACATGGATCGTTTATTGACCAGAGAGGAGATAAAGGAAGGACAAAAGGCATTGGCTTCTGCGGCTAAAGACGCAGGTGTTAAAAATTTTGGATTTTTCCATGATGCTGGATATCGAGGTTTGTATAATATGGGCGTTAAGGATCTGAAACGAAGAAAAGGTATCAGTCAGAATCATGATCATTTCGATTACATGGGAAGAACTGAGTTAGCCGCTAATTTAT
>DASQBW010000436.1:0-1806 GCA_035635015.1 Draconibacterium sp.
ATAAGGAAACGGGGCAGTCGAAACACTTTTGGAGCCGTGCAACCGGCTGGTACATGATGGCCCTGGTTGATGTGCTTGAAAATCTGCCTGAAGATCATAAAGACCGTCAGGCGTTGATTACAATTTTGAACGACCTGAGTGTGGCGCTTCTTAAAGTGCAGGACCCGGAAACCGGATTGTGGTACCAGGTGCTCGACAGAGGGGGAGAAGACCGTAATTACCTCGAAGCATCGGGTTCGTCGATGTTTGTTTATGCGTTTGCAAAGGGCGCTAAAAATGGGTGGCTGCCAGACCGATACCTGAAAATTGCCGATGAGGCTTTTGATAGTATTACTGAAAACCTGGTTTCAACAGATGAGACAGGGAGGCTGGTATTAACAAATACTTGCGGTTCGTGTGGTTTGGGTGGCAATCCCTATCGTATGGGCGATTACAATTACTATGTCACCGAAAAGAAAATCGATAACGATCAAAAAGGTGTTGCACCATTTATTATGGCCGCCATTGAGTTGGGTAAATAATAAAATTTAAACCTAAATCTTTTCCTTCAGATTCCCCTTAAACAATATCAGGCCAGTTATTGGGCAATTCACCACTGAATCCCATTTCAGGCATGGTATCAATGCGTTCCATTTCTTCTGTTGTAAGTTCAAAATCAAAGAGGTCGAAATTAGTTTTAATCCTGTCTTTTGTGTTTGACTTCGGAATTACTACAACTTCGTGTTGAATAATCCAGCGAAGACAGACTTGTGCAATCGATTTGTTATGATTCTTTGCAATAGTTTTTAGAAGCTGGTTGTCGAAGACTTTACCTCTTGCCAGTGGCGACCATGCTTCCACCACAATATCCAGCTTTTTGCAATACTCAAGCAATTCGGGTTGCCAGTATCCCGGATGAAATTCAATTTGATTTACGGACGGGGTTACCTTCGCAGTTTGAAGTAAGGCGTCGAAATGCTCTTTCCAAAAATTGCTTACGCCTATCGATTTAATCTTGCCTTCGGCTTGTAACTCCTCCATGGCACGCCATGTATCAGCATTGGTTTGTTGCCAGTTGTTATAATTTTTTGCATTTGCAGGCCAATGTATCAGGTACAAATCAATATAGTCCAGTCCGAGTTTGGATAATGATTTTTCCAATTCTTTTTTTGTGATTTGGTAACCTAAACAATCGCGCCACAATTTTGTGGTTACCACAATTTCCTCGCGGTCAACTCCACTGGCTTTAATTCCTTTACCAACTGCCTCCTCATTTTTATAAAATGCTGCCGTATCGATTAAACGATAGCCGTTTGAAATGGCGTAACTCACTGCTTCTATTCCCTCTTCCTCAGTTGATTTGTAGGTCCCAAATCCAACGATAGGAATTTTATTACCATCATTTAATTCTATTGTTTTCATGTTTCTTGTTTACGGCTTTTTGCTTTTGATTTTTGAATGAGCGTAAATGTAGTAAATTAAATTGCTATTCGTTCTCGGTAAAATTATGTAACTTCATTGCTGTCCTTTTGTAATATCCGATTTGTGATCTTTTACAAATCATATTTGTACTAAACGAAATAAAACTAACGTCATGAAGAAAACTATTTTTGCATTTATTATTTCATTGTTTTTTTGCTCCGGGTTATGTGCACAAAACTTGCAGGGTAATCCTGAAAACAACCTACCTCCATACATTAAGCGAATTACGCAATTTGGAGAACGGGCTGACTTTTCGCACGATGGCAAAAAAATATTATTTGTTGAAAAAACCTATGGCGATGTTTACGAAGTAGAGCTTGCAACAAATACCATTCGGTTAATAAC
>DASQBW010000437.1:0-1619 GCA_035635015.1 Draconibacterium sp.
ACACAACGGTTTATTAAATCCCTGGAACAAAAATATGATCTGACCAAAGAGCAGAACCGGGTTCAATCGAATTTGAAATTTTCGGCAGGTAGCAGAAACCTGAAACAAAACCTGGTGAGTTTGTTTTACCAGCTGAATCACATTGAATCGATAAGTAATAAACAACTTTACAACAAATCACTGGAGCTTTTTAATGTGGAAGTCCGGAAATCAGGCAGAGGGCACGTAGTATTGATTACGGATGAGAACGGAAGCCCGGTACGCTATCCGATAAGGCTTTCAGAGTTTGAGGAAAGGCCACGATTTCATCATTCTCAAAGAGTTGAGAAGGAGCAACAAATTTCTACACCCGTGATTGACGAATTTCAGTTGGCGCAATGGGCCAGAGATGTGAACCGGTTGAAAGAGCGGAGTAACCGGCGTAAAAAGGAACCAACCATGAAGTATAAGGTGAAAAATAGGGATCGGGGAATGAGTCGTTGAATTATATTGGGCGATCTTCGAAATCTATAGAAATGCCATAATTTTCCTGTTGCACTTACTGACATTAATTGTATTTTTGAGATCAATTAATTTATTTTTGATGCAATTATTATGAATAAAAAACAACTGAATAGAATCAAAGTAGTTCTTGTTGAAAATAACAAGAGTAATAAATGGCTTGCTCAAACATTAGTAAAGAATGAAGCAACCGTCTCTCGATGGTGTACAAATGAAACACAACCTTCACTCGAAACGTTAGTGAGAATCTCAGAAATTCTATCTGTTGATGTAAAAGATTTGTTGGTTTCGACGAAAAAGTAATAGTGTGAACGTTCAAGAAGAAATAAAAAAATTTCCAACCACAAGATATCAAGGAAGTAAACGAAAGATTTTGCCATGGATTCACGATTGTATTAAAGATTTAGAATTTGATACCGTTTTGGATGCTTTTGGGGGTAGTGGAATGGTAAGCTACTTATTAAAAAGGATGGGGAAATCAGTTACGTTTAATGATATTCTTCAATTTAATCACGTAATTGGCGAATCAATAATATCTAATAACGAAGTTCTGATAACGGATTTAGATCTGGAGCAGATATTAAACGAAAAAGTTAAGTCCGAAACTTTTATAACTGATACTTTTAAAGGAGTATATTATTTAGATAAAGAGAATCTTTGGATTGATAAGATTATTCACAATATTGAAGGTTTAAATAGTAAATATAATGGCAGCGAATTACGCTATAAAAAGGCGATTGCTTATAATGCGCTTTTTCAGTCTTGTTTAACGAAAAGACCATATAATCTTTTTCATAGGAAAAATCTTGATATGAGAACAAGGGATGTTGAAAGAAATTTTGGGAATAAAACAACATGGGAAACACCTTTTCCTGTTCATTTTAAGAAGTTTATTTCTGAAATCAATCGATCAATATATAATTCTCAAACATTCTGTGAATCGATTAATTATGATATTTTTGAACTGACAGATTTAAACTATGATCTAGTTTATTTTGATTCTCCATATATAAAACAGACCAGCAAGCGTAATGAAAGTTCTGATTATCTAAAGTGTTATCATTTCTTGGAAGGTATAACTAAATACAGTGAATGGAATAATTTAATTGATAATACTA
>DASQBW010000438.1:0-1663 GCA_035635015.1 Draconibacterium sp.
CTTTATTAATTTATCATAGTATTCCTAAAAATTCAATCTTGTGGTTGCGAAACCATACAAGGGGGAGAGAAGAAAGTGCTTTTGTGATTGATAAATACGGCAAACAAAATTTCTTGGGTTCAGAATATTGAAAATAGATCAAATATGAGAAAAAGTACCTTGTTAATAATATCGGTTGCATGTATTATATGGTCATGTTCAACTAACCAAAATACCAAACAGATTTTAAAACTTGCTGGCCCAAACCGGGCAGAACTTGAGAATATTCTTCAACAATATGCAAAAGATGAATCAGACAGCATCCATTTAGAAGCAGCCCGCTACCTCATTAATAATATGCCCGGCCATTACGCTTATGATACAACCGATTTAAGTAAATACCGCCCTGTAGTTGAAAAAATAGTTGAATTGCGAAGCGCGGGAGTTTCGGTAAACAATATTAAAGAACAGGTAAATCCGTTAATGGATGAACTCGATTCAAAATACCCGTTGTCTCAATTTTATTCCAATACACAAAATGATTTAAATTATATCTCGGCAGAGATATTGAAAGGTCATATTGAGTTGGCTGTTAACCAATACAATCAGAATCCTTTCAAGGACAGTATTGCTTTTGAGGATTTCCTGGAATATGTTTTGCCTTATCGCATTTTGGATGGCAAATCTGCTGAAGACTGGCGCTCATATTTTATTCAAAATCATGCAGAATATCTTGATCAAGATTACAAAACTTTACATGAATTGTGCGACTCCTTGTTATACAACTATCATAAAATTGAGATTGGTTGGGATATTGCCACTCGATTTCCCTATGTAAAACTTGAAGATTATCTTAAATCAAGGATGGCATTGTGCCCAGAAAAGACATGGTTTAACTGTATGCTGTTGCGTTCCTTCGGGATACCCGCAACCATTGATTACAACCCGGTTTCGAGGTTGCACGAAGTTGGTCACGAGTGGAATGCCATAAAATTAAAAAGTGGCACACATCCTTTTGAAGCATTTTGGGGTGGAGGAAACATCTGGCATTTGAAGAAACTGTATGGACGGGAATCAATGCACGATATGCTTGGGATTGTTGAATTTCCTAAAATTTACCGCAAAACTTATAAAATGAACGTTACAGAACTGCTTGAACACAAAATTAAAATCGATGAAGAAATCCCTCCGTTTTTTCAGAATCCATTTCAGTTAGATGTTTCGGAAGAATATTTTAAGACCTATCCTGTTGAATCACCGGTATTAAAAGAAATTGAAGATCATGATTATGTTTATGCATGTGTGATGGGGGCAAATCTGGCATGGGTACCTGTGGAGTTTGGCAAAATCAAAAGAGGTAAAACTTCATTTCGAAACATGGGAAGCAATAATGTTTATTTAACTTGTAATTACCAATTTGGCAGTATTGTACCGGCAGCCTATCCTGTTTTTTTGAATGATGACGGTGAAAACGTAATTCTAAAACCTGATACAGCAAGAAGAATAGCATTGCATGCAGCGCATGTTGCTTATCCGGAGCCATGGATTGCCGTATTACAAGAATGTTTGGTAGGAGCCAGGGTTGAGGTTTCAAATGATAAAGATTTCAAAAACTACAAAGTCCTCTATGAGATTACAGAGCCTTATGATTTATATCCCAACTATGTTTCGCTTCCTGATGATG
>DASQBW010000439.1:0-2764 GCA_035635015.1 Draconibacterium sp.
CCCGGTGTTTGGTCGTAGGCTACGACCACCGCTTTGGTAAAAACCGCAAAGGGAGCTATGAATACCTTCAGAAATGTGCCGATAAAAACAACTTCATGGTTCGTAAAACCGATGCGCTTTCGGTTAAAGCTGAAAAAGTTAGCTCTACAAAAATTCGGGCATCGCTTCAAACAGGCGATATAAAAACGGCCAATCGATACCTCGGATACCAATTCACCCTTCACGGAACGGTAGTAAATGGCAAACAACTGGGTAGAAAACTCGGGTTTCCAACGGCAAATATCGAAGCCTCCGACAAATACAAAATCATTCCGGGTTATGGCGTTTATGCAGTTTTGGTTGAATTTGAAGGAAAACAGTACAAGGGAATGCTTAATATTGGTACCCGGCCAACTTTTAATAACAACGCCGACAACCGAAGTATTGAAGTGAATATTTTCAATTTTTCTGATGATATATACGGTAAGAACATCACCCTTATTTTTATTGATAAGATAAGAGAAGAAAAAAAGTTTGCTGGAATACAAGGTTTAGTCGAGCAGTTAAAAAACGACAAAAAAGTTGCCTTACAGATCCTCACTGATTTTTAGCAAATTACAACGTATGGGGAAGTGATCGGAGTTTTGATATTCGAGGGTCACAAAATCGTACGATTCAAAACCATCGCCATGCATAATATAATCGATACGAAAAGATGGCAGCTTTCCAATGTAGGTACGTCCTATTCCATGGCCAGAATTCACAAAAGCATCGGTTAAACCACTGCTCAGTGTCCGGTACGAAAAAGAGGCCGGAGTATCGTTAAAATCGCCGCAAATAATCACATTATGAGGCGATTCGTCGATATACTTTCTTATTTCACGAACCTGGGCCGCTCTGAGCTGAAACGCCTCTTTAAACTTTGCGCTCATTTCTTTTACCTCTTCAATGTCTTTTCCTTCATTTATTCCGGGCGATTCAATAATATCATACTTTTCAGGGTCGATATGATACGATTGTAAATGAATATTGAAAATTCGAACAGTATCAGCATCAATTAAAACATCGGTATAAATGGTAATGTTTCGTGAATTATCGAACCGGATTTCGCCCATGTTAACAATCGGATAACGGGTCATGGTAACCGATCCGTAAGTTGTGCTCGACCGAGCAAACTGGTAATGTTTAATCGTTTCAAGATCATTAACCGCTTGTGCCAGGTTAAAGATATTGTTTTGCCGCAAGCGGGCTTCCTGCAAACATATAATATCGGCATCCTGATCGGCTAAAAAGGAAATAATTTTTGTGGCATTTTCTTTCTGGCTACCTGTACCATCAGCCACAAAATGTTTCACATTGTATGAAACCACATTAATATTTGCATCGCTGTTACTTTTGCTCTTTAACTGTATCAGCCGCGAAACAAATCCCCAGCCAATGACTACAATCACAAGCGGCAACAGTACATATTTTGGTTTTAACACTATCCAAACAGCTAAGAAAATCAGGTTTCCGGCAAGAAAAAACGGATAGGCAAGTCCAAACAATGACGGAATCCAGAATTGATCGGGAGAGATATATACCGACAAGTAGGCAATACCCAAAGCCAATGCCAGTAATAAATTGATCAGGAACAATATATTTAGGATTGCTTTTCTCACGTATTAGATTTAGTTACATGCAAAATAGAAAATCGTTTGCAAATACAAACGCAAAAAACTGATTTTCCTGATGCACAAACCAATTATTTTTGACATCGGAGCATTCGGTTTTTATTGTTCAGATCGCAACGTAACTCTATCGATTTAAATTCCAGCTGCTTAACCAGCGCCACCATTTCATCGCCCAGTTTTTCGTTAATCTCAAAAAACAAAAAACCACCTTTGTTCAGATATTTTGCAGAAAATTGTGCGATTGTGCGGTAAAAAATCAGCGGATCGGTATCACTCACAAACAAAGCCAGTTCGGGTTCATGCTCCAGCACATTGGCTTCCATTTGCTTTTTTTCATTCTCCATTACATAAGGAGGGTTGCTTACAATCACATCAAAATTAGGCCACGAAACTTCCTGCCATTTTAAAATATCAAGGTGTTCGAATTCAACGTTAAGGCCATTTATTCGTGCATTCTCTGAGGCGAGTTTCAGGGCATCTTCCGAAACATCAACTGCCTTTACCTCCACTGCCGGAAACTGGTTTTTTATAGCCAGGGCAATACAACCGCTTCCGGTACCAATATCGAGGATTTTTGCCAGCTTCGGAATCTTTATATTGTTTATCCAATCAACCAATTCTTCGGTTTCAGGCCGGGGAATTAAGACTCCCGGCTTCACTTTCAACTCCAGTCCGTAAAACTCGGTAGTACCCAATATATATTGAACAGGTTCGTGTTTCTTCAGCCGTTCGACGATGGACTTTACCCTGCTCAATTCAGTGACTGCCAATACACGGTCTTTTTCAAGAATCATTTGCGTGTACGACAAACCGAACACCGTATTCATAATTAATTGTATAAAACCGGAAATTTCGGTTTCGGGATAATACTGTGCCAATTCTGCCCGGATGTATTGAATAGTCTGCTGCATTGTTTACTTTTGTTCTGCAAATTTAATCTTTCCCGGAGAATGACAACCGAAGAAAAATATATGGCCCGCTGTATTGAACTGGCCCGCATGGGTGCCGGAAATGTTTCGCCAAACCCGATGGTGGGTTGTGTAATTGTTCATTCGGGCAAGATAATCGGCGAAGGATTTCACCAAAAACACGGGCAGGCACATGCCGAGGTT
>DASQBW010000440.1:0-2923 GCA_035635015.1 Draconibacterium sp.
GCTCAACTTCCTGCTGGCAAGAAATAAATGTCAAAAGAAGCAGACCCAAACTTAGTTGTTTCATCAAAACTATTCCGGCTTATAACCAACATCGTCCAGTAATTGTGGCTGTAATGAGGCTTCAACCGCCAGCTCATCACAACGTTCGTTAAGCGGGTTGTTGGCATGGCCTTTCACCCAAACAAACTTAACTAAGTGCTTTTTATAGATTTCGAGAAAGCGCATCCAAAGATCGGCATTTTTTTTGCCTTTAAAACGCTTTTTTACCCAATTAAAAACCCAGCCTTTTTCAACGGCATCGGCAACATATTTAGAATCGGTGTAAATGGTTACTTCGCTGCCTTCAATCTTTAGCGATTCAAGCGCCACAATTACCGCCAGCAACTCCATGCGGTTATTCGTTGTCAGTTTATATCCTTCCGAAAGTTCTTTCCGGTGAGGTCCTGATAACAATACAATTCCGTAGCCTCCGTTTCCCGGATTTCCGCGGGCTGCCCCGTCTGTATATATCGTAATTTTTGGACGAGCCATTTTATATATAGTAGAGAGATTAAAAGTACAAAGTAGTGAGTATTCTTTTTAATAAACAAACTTTGTTTTTATTAGTCTCATTGCTCAATACTCATAATCTCATATCTGATAAACAAAAAACCCCGCCAAAAACTGACGAGGTTTTTGCTGAATATCTTGAGTTTGCTTAGCGAATAATAGTCATTTCGTCGATCAGGTTTTGTGCTCCGGCGTAAACATCAACTACCCAAAGTACAAAGCGGATGTCGACGTTAATACAGCGTTGCAGGTTTTCTTCAAAATCAAGGTCGCCACTCATTGCTTCCCAGTTTCCGTCGAATGCAATACCGATCAGCTCTCCTTTTCCATTAATAACAGGGCTTCCCGAATTACCACCAGTAATGTCGTTGTCGGTGATAAAATCTGTGTGAAGTTTCCCGTCAGCATCCGCATATCTGCCAAAGTTTTCATCCAATAACAGTTCTTTCATGCGTTTTGGCACATCAAACTCGTAGTCGCCCGGAATTTCTTTTTCCAGGTAACCATCGGTGGTTGTGTAATATTTATAAGTTACACCATCGCGCGGATCATATGGCATTACAGTTCCGTAAGTTAAGCGCATGGTTGAGTTGGCATCCGGATAGAATTTTTTCTCGGGTTGCATTTCCATCAATCCTGCAACAAACAACCGGCGCCCTTTAAGTAAACGTTCATTGCCATCGTTTAACGACATTGATGTTGTACGGTACATGTCAAGAATATCAATGGCCGACTTAAGAACCATGTCTTTTTTCAATACCTTTAAAGAAGGATCCTCAAGAAAGGCTTCCAGTTCTTCCTGATTATCGAAGATGGTTTTCTGAAACATCTTAGCTGTATATTTTTCGTAATCGCCCTTGTACTTTTTCTGAATTTCGGTGAAGAAGTCAGGATAGTATTTTGGGGCATTATTTTCAGCGTATGTTTTCATCAGGGCAGCAACAATTTTTTCATCAGTTGGAGCATCATAATCTTTAAAAAATCCATCTAATGTGGCTTTAAATCTTTCGCTAAAAGCTACAATCCTTTCTTTCTTTTCTTCCGGATTTTCAAGTAAATCCAGTAATTGCTGCATACCGGATGCAAACAAAAAAATCTCGGGTCCTCGTAAAAGCGCTTCTGTGGTGTACTGTATAGCCTTCTCTGCTTCCACGTCCTTATAAAACTCTTCAATTAATGGGAGTGCTTCACTGTATTTTTCCTTTCTGGCGGCATCGGCATTTACCCATTCGGTAAATTCTTTTTCCAGTTCCTGTTTTTGCGCAATAGTACCAAGTTTTGTTAAGGCCTCATTTTGGCCAATAGCATTTTTATAATAATTGGCGCTGCTTGCATATTTAGAAGCGTATTGAATTTTTGCTTTCTGGCTGGTAGCCATATAGTCCGAAATGATGTCGAGTTTTTTCTTGCGTACAACAATCCTGGAAGTATTGGTTACCTGCATTGTATAATCAATACCCCACGAAGTTTTATAACGGTTGGTGCTTCCCGGGTATCCAAAAACCATGGCAAAATCATCTTTTTTAACGCCTTTTAAAGATATAGGCAAATGGTGTTTTGGCTGGTAAGGAATATTGTCTTCCGAGTATTCGGCGGGCAAACCGTCAGGCCCGCAATAAACACGAAACATGGAAAAGTCGTTGGTATGTCGCGGCCACATCCAGTTGTCGGTGTCGCCACCAAATTTACCCAATGCTTGTGGCGGAGCTCCAACCAGGCGCACATCTTTAAAAGTTTCTGTAACAAAGAGGAAGTATTGATTGGCATTAAAAAAGTCCTTGATGTAAACTTCGTAATGTGTATCTCCTTTTGCTTCTCTTTCCAGCCTACGCGTGGCCCGGCTGATGGTGCGCGATCTTTCCTGTTCGCTCATATCGTCGGTAACATCGGCCAAAACCTGGCTTGTTACATCCTCGGTCGAAATAAGAAAAGTAACTGTTTTGCCGGGATTTGGAAGTTCTTCTTCTTTTGATCTGGCCCAGAAACCATCTTGAAGGTAATCGTGTTCAACACTTGAATGCTGTTGAATTTCTCCAAAACCGCAGTGATGGTTAGTTAAGAGCAAACCGTCTTTTGAAATGACTTCTGCTGTACATGATCCGTGATCGAGCGCAACGATCGCATCCTTCAGGCTCGATTGATTAATGCTGTAAATATCTTCAGCACTTAGTTCGCAGCCCATATCTTGCATTGTATTAATGTTCAGCTTGTGAATTAGTGAAGGAAGCCACATCCCTTCTTTTGCAACTGCTGAACCCAAAATAAAAAATGTAAACAGCAGAATAAGATTTAATTTCCTCATAGTATTAATAATTGTTTTCAAATTGTGATGCAAATATAGTTTTTCAAAAATTTTGACAAGATGATTTATATT
>DASQBW010000441.1:0-5277 GCA_035635015.1 Draconibacterium sp.
AAAACGACAGCTGATTATTGGCAGCGTTTTTTACATGCTGGCTTCGCTGCTAATGGTTGGTGCCAATAGTTATTTGATGCTGGGCGTGGCTGTAATTGTATTTGGTTTTGGCCATGGAATTACCATTCCGTCTATTCAGAATATGTTGGTTGGATATGCGGGGATTAACGAGCGGGCGGCATTTATGTCGCTGAATTCGATGGTACTGCGTGGCGGACAAACTTTTGGACCGCTAATGGTCGGTGTGTTTTATGCTGTTTCAGGGCTGAAAGCTACATTTTTATCTGGTGCAGTAATGGCTTTTATAATGCTGGTTATTTTATTTTTTATGGTGAACCCGGATGCAAATCATCGCGACATTTAGCTAAATTAGAACACTAGTGTCCACTAAAAATAGGATAATGAAAAAGATTCTTTCGCTTCATTGCATTACGCTCAGAATGACAGCGAGTTATGATTTTATAAGATGGTGGTGGGGATATTTTGCCGGCAAAGCAGCCAAAATATCCCCACCACCATCCAGCCTACTGAGTCGCCTGTCATTCCGAGCATAGCGAGGAATCTTAATCACTTATAATGGACACTACTGATAAAAAATATTATCTGAAAAGAAGTTTAATTGAAAACACAAAGTAAAAAAAGCACTAACAATAGGACTGAGAAATTTACAATAAAAGCATTTTTGATAATCTAAATAAAATGATGATGGGAAAAGTATCAAATTATTCAAAGGAAACAGACCGCAGACACTTTTTAAAAACTGTAGCCGCTTTAACAGCAATGGCATATCTTCCTGCCTTCATTCCAAAAACTGCAAGAGCAGATCAGTGGGGTGGATTGCTTCCAACCAGGAGACTGGGAAAAACCGGATTGGATGTGAGTATGTTCTGTATAGGTGGAGGTCCATACGATTATAATGTTGGAAGTGAGGAAAGAATATTGGAAACTGCACTGGAAGGAGGTTGTCGTTTTTTTGAAACCGCAAGATCATATTCAAGAGGAGAAAGCGAACAAGCTTTCGGTAGTGTACTTGAACCCTATAGAAAAGATATTATACTTAGTACTAAAAGTCGTGCAACCGATGCCGAGTCAGTAAAAAGGGAACTTGAGGAATCTCTGAAATCATTAAAAACTGATTATCTCGACATTTACCTATTGCATAATATGGCATCTATCGAAGATGTGGATAATCGAATCAACAATGGTGTTTATGAAGTTTTTTTAGAAGCAAAAGCGCAGGGAATAGTAAAACATATTGGCTTTAGTGGCCATACTCATTTTGAAATTAATAACTATTTACTGGATAAAGACCTTCCTGATATGGAAGTAATGCTTTTGCCCGTAAATGCAATTGATCCGGCCTACAATAGCTTTATTTTAAACACATTACCCAAGGCGGTTGACAAAAACATTGGCGTTATGGCAATGAAAGCCTTAGGAGGCGGAGGAATGACTGGAGCAGATGTCGCCTGGGGAAGAGGAGGACGTGGAACCAAACGCGATAGAGTTATTCCTGATGTAATTTCCATGAAAGAAGCCCAGCAGTATGTATATTCAATGCCTGTAGCAACAGTTACTTATGGATGTACCACTGCTGAACAGGTTAAAGAAGATATTGAATACGTTAAAAACTTTTCAAAAATGAGCAATACGGAACAATCAGCATTAGTTGAAAAGGTTGCATCAATGAATCAAGACGGAGTTCTGGAACATTACAAATCGTAACTATTCTTATAAAGAATTCATATTTGTTTGATACTAAAAAATAAATAAAGCACAGCCACCCTCTGTTATATAGCATAAAACGCATCAGCTATTACTTCCTGTCATGAAGCACATGGAAGTAGTATGCCTACGAAAGATAAATCGGTTGTGTTGATCATGACCTTGTTATACTATTGAATCGACTGAGGTGAAAGACATAACCTACCCCTCTTATAGTAAGGCAATTAAGCAATAAAAGCTTCAACAATATCCTTGTTGAAAATAAAGGACCTCTCTCCCAGCCCCCGCAAAAAGTATCAGGGTCGTGAATTTGAACTGAAATAAACAAGCAGAACATCTATTTATTTTATTGAGCGTGAAGGCGATTTATAAACAACATATTCACAAATATTTACTACTGAATAATATAAATTTTATATTTTCAGGAAAAAATTAATCTATAACCAATGAAAAAAAACATTTCAATCTCAGCCAAGCTATTTTTAAGTCTTTTCGCAATTTTTGTAAGTTTTGAAACTTTTTCTCAAACCTTTCCTTACCAAAACGATTATGCTTTGGGACTCGACTTGTCATTTGTTAAACAAGGTGAAGACCGGGGCACCAAATATTACGATGTGGACGGAACTGAAAAACCGGCTCTGCAAATTTTCAGGGAGCATGGTTATAATTGGTCGCGTGTAATGATTTGCAATGAGCCGACCAGGCGTCTGCCTCAGGACCTTGAATACGTTGTTGATGCAGCTAAGAGCACTAAGGAATACGGTTATTTCTTTCTGCTCGACATGATGTTTTCAAACGGTTGGGCAAATCCAATGGAACAACCCACCCCTTCCTTGTGGGTAGATATGTCGCACAAAGAACGGGTAGAGGCAGTTTATGAGTATGTCCATAGAGTAGTGTCACGATTAAAAGATGAAGGAGTAATGCCGGATATGATTCAGATAGGCAATGAAATAGGTAATGGTTTTCTTTGGCCTGACGGACGAATTAATTATGCCACACCCGAGCAAAGTAAATGGGAAAATGTTGCCGATTACCTGAAGGCAGGTGTTAAAGCAATCAGAGAATTAGAAGATGACGAGAAAAAAATTAAAATAATGATCCACGTTGACCACGGCGGTGATCTTGAGATGTCACAGACATTCTTCGATAATATGAATAAATACAAGGTTGATTATGATGTCATCGGTTATTCCTTTTATCCATGGTCGCACGGAACATTATTGGATTTAAGAGACAACTTGAGAATGACAGCTCTTCGGTTTAAAAAAGAAATTATTGTTGTAGAAACAGGATATTATTATCGACAGAGTAATTATTTCGAAGACGTAAAACCACCATTCCCGGAAACACCTGAGGGTCAGAAAGAGTGGTTTCAGGCTGTAAATGAAATTGTACTCGCCACTCCTAACGGATTAGGCAAAGGAGTATTTTGGTGGCATCCGGTATCCGGATCAAGAGGATTTTTTGACACCGAAACGAATGTGGCAAAGCCGATTGTTGAAGCATTTGAAAGATATGGTCTGCCTGTTAAGAGAGCCGACGGACAAACAAGAATTCAGTAACAACAGAATTAGACAGTGTTAAGATCAGCGCTGTCAAAACAAAAATAAAAGGAAGTATTTAGTAAAATCGAAGTATCCACAACCTTCTGTTGTGTATGCTTCGATTTTTTTATATCTTATTTTTCAACACTACGTTTCTCGTACGTTAACGCAAGCTCCGAATATGTTTTTTAAATAAGTTTTCAGATTTTCTATGTAAAAATTGATAAGTATTGATAGAAAGATTAAATTTAAAAATCATTTTCTAAACTAGAAGACCAAAGAAACTTGAACTATATGCTAAAAGATGATGAACAATTCATTTTTAAAAGAATGGCAGAAGGAGATAAAAAGGCCTTTCATTATTTTTTTGAAAAGTATTATGATGATATTTGTAACTTCATTAACTTTTATGTAAGAAATTATAAGGCTTCTGAGGGTATCGCTCAGGATATCTTTATTTATTTCTGGGAAAAGAGAGATAAAATAGAAATACAAACATCGGTAAAAGCATATTTGTTAAAAGCATCAAAGAATAAGAGCCTCAATCATTTACGCGATGAAAGATCAAAACTAACCATTCATCAAAAATTAGCAACCACTCCCAAATACAAATCAATAACACCTTCCGACTTATTAGAATCGGAACAACTTCGTGGAATTCTGGACAAGGCTCAGGATAACTTGCCGGAAAAATGCCGCGAAATATTTAAGATGGCTAAGGAAGACAATTTGAAATATCAGGAAATAGCACTGAAATTAAACATATCGGTAAAAACAGTTGAGAACCAGATGGGAATAGCATTTAAAAAACTAAGAAGCTATTTAGAACCTTACCATAATGAAATATTATTTATTTTCCTGATCTTTTGGATCAACTAATTTCCGGTTCATTTTCATTTTCCCAAAAAAGAGACATACATAAATGCCTCAATTAATAGGACTTGGCATAGGGGTTTTTCGGTTTATATGTGCCTCTTTAAAAAATTAAGGCTTGTATAAAATCTCATTATTAGTCGATTTTATACAACTTAATACCAAATCTACTATTATGAAACAAATGCTGTCCTTTTTCCTGTATCTGTTCATTTTCCAGGCTTGTACCCCCACCCTTACCCCCAAACAAAAACATATTCCATATTTAGATGAAAAAGACGAGCATGCAACATTTTTTGTTGTCGATGACAAACCAATGCTGCTTTTAGCCGGAGAGCCCTTAAATTCCACAGGGTCTTATCCGATTCGTTTGGATGAAGTTCTGACAGAAATGAACGAAGCACATTACAATACAGCATTGATTGCAATTTCGTGGCAAATGATTGAGCCAGAAGAGAATCAATTCAATTTCACTTATGTCGATGATTTGTTACGTATAGCCCAAAATAATGAGATAAAAATCGGACTATTATGGTTTGGTGCCTGGAAAAATGGCATATCACCCTATGCCCCCGGCTGGGTACTGAGTGATACTAAACGCTTTCAACGCGTGCGTACGATTAGTGGAGAAAATACACAAACATTATCGCCATTGTATGAAGAAACGAGAAACGCAGACACAAAAGCATTTGTTGCATTAATGGACTATATTGCTGAAAAAGATAAGGACAGAACAATTATTACGGTACAAGTTGAAAACGAAATTGGTGTACTGGGTCAAAGTCGCGATTATAGTGAAGAAGCAAACAAGGCTTTCGCTGAAAATGTACCCGATGAGTTAATAAATTATTTAACTAATAATCGAAAATCTCTTGAGCCTGAACTTTTGAAAAAATGGGAAGAAAGTGGTTTTAAAACAAGTGGTACATGGACTGAAATCTTTGGAGATAGCCCATTAACAGATTTATTCTTTATGGCGTGGCATTATTCTCACTACGTTGACCATGTTGCAGGAGAAGGCAAAAAAAGCTACCCGCTGCCTATGTTTGCAAATTGCTGGATGAGCCAGAAACTGCCACAAACACTTGTTCCGGGAAACTTCCCAAGTGGCGGCCCGGTACTTCAGGTACTT
>DASQBW010000442.1:0-17638 GCA_035635015.1 Draconibacterium sp.
GCCATTGACGCCGTTTTTCCTGCCGACGATGTCACATTCTTACCGTAATTTCCCATACCACCAGCCATAATGATCCACCCGGCAACAGTTGGAATAGTGAAATACCCGATGATACCGATAATCATAAATACAATGTAAACACCGTTGGACGCTTCGACTGAATACGTAGCATCGGCCTGTAGTTTATCAATATCGGCTTGTAACATCAGCACCTGAATACGGGCAAGGATGGAACTAAATAAATCGGAAACCGGTAACCAGAGGTACACGGAGATATACCGGGAAAACCATTGTGTCATGGTGGACTGAAAGCCATCGTATATACTAATGGCAAAGGCAATCGGACCAAGTATAGAAAGTACAATCAGAAAAAAGGTGCGAATGGTATCAATAACCAATGCCGCTGCCTGAAAAAGCAATTCCAGAATTTCCCGAAAGAAATCGCGGATATTCTTTTTCATGTTGTACAAACTACGCTCGATATACATCCCTGACATAGTTGCCAGATCTGACGGACTCCAGCCTAGTTCTTCCAGCTGCTTGTCAAATTCTTCGTTACTGACCAGGTAAGCTGTTTCCGGATTTCGTTTCATGGCTTCCACTTCCAGTTCCTCTTTTAAATCGCGGTACTTTTCCATATCAAAAGTCTGTGCTTCCAGCATCTGGTTGGTACCAACAACAATGGGGCTAAGCACCACATTGATGGTTCCCAGAACAAAACCGGGGAAGAACATAATACAGAGACCAATGGCAAAGGGACGTAAAAGCGGGTAAACATCAATGGGCTCGGTGCGCGACAGCGACTGCCACACACGCGAAGCCACATAAAATAATGCCCCCAATCCCGCAATACCTTTTGCCACTCCTGCCATGCTGCTGCACAAGGGCGTCATCTCAAGGTAGAGGCTGCGTAATATCTGATGTAGGTTATCAAAATCCATTACCAGTATCTTTCGCTTGAATCACCATAAAGCGCCAACATCCTTTCGGTATCGCCTTTCTTTTGTGCCCTCAGGTACGAAACGGCTATGTTTTTATTGGTGTAATAGCTTACCAAATTCCGGTAATGCTTCACTGAATCGTAAACACTGTCTATCACATCCATTCGCTCTTTATCGGTCAGCGAAAGGGTGCTGGCATTTACAATACCTTTCAGATCATTCAGCAGGTAGGCGCTCTCTTCCAGTAGTTTGGTATAGCCAAAGGCGATTGCCCCCAGCTCTTCCAGCGAATAGTTTTCATCCTGCAACATCCGCTGATAGGCATTTATATAGATGTCGGTAATTTCACCAACCATTAAAATGGTTTGCTGTACTTTTCGGGCATCTTTAACCAGGTTGTTTACGGCCTTTAGTGCATCGTAATAGGCTTTGCCCTGTTCATACACCTTTTTTACTTCCTGGAAGTTTTTGATCACATTGGAAACAGTATTGGAAGTTTGGATAATCTCCTTGGCCGTATTGGCAATACTTGTTGCCGTATTAATGGGATCGTTAACCACCCACTGCGCTTTCAGGTTTAACGAACCTAGCATGATCAGCAGCCCGGCTATAACTAATTTTGTTTTCATGTTCTTATTGATTTGAAGATTTAAGAATTGCGTTTGCTTGCCGCCAGTTGTTTGATGGCAAGCTCAATATTCCCGTCTAATTGCTCCGTTAAACGGGTTAGTTCCAGTTTCTCGGTTTCTTCGGTTGTGTAGGTGTAATATTCCTCCAAAGAGACTTCTGTAGCATAAACCGCAGATTGTACACCTCCCAAACCAATCCACACCTCTTTGTACAAGCGTTGCGGGTGGTTAGCCAGATTGATGGATAAAATCTGGGATTTTTCTTTTTCGGTAAGACCAAGCAGCTCCTGAATAGAAGCAAACTTGTTCATGTACTTGCGCTGGTCAAGTAGAATCTTGCAATCGGAGTTATTGATGATACTTTCCTTTACAATTTCCGAAGCGATAATATCATCTACTTCCTGTGTTACCACTATTGCCTCACCAAAGAATTTGCGCACGGTCTTAAACAGATATTTGATGTACTCTGCCATTCCTTCTTTGGCAATGGCTTTCCATGCCTCCTCCACTAATATCATCTTGCGGATACCTTTTAGTCGCCTCATTTTGTTGATAAAAGCTTCCATAATAATGATTGTCACAATGGGAAAGAGCACTTTATGATCCTTTATATTATCCAGCTCGAAAACGATAAAACGTTTGTTCAGCAAATCCATTTGTTTGTCTGAATTCAGCAGGTAATCGTATTCTCCACCCCGGTAATAAGGTTCAAGTACATTCAGGAAATTGGCTACATCGAAGTCCTTTTCGCGCACCTTTTTCGATTGTAGCAACTTGGTGTACTCATCACGCACAAACTCAAAAAAGGTATTAAAAGACGGAGCCACCTTACCGTCCGATTTTAACTTCCCGATATACAGTTTAACCGCATTTGACAGTGCCACCTCTTCGGAACGTGTGGGTGCCTCATCCTCGCTTTTCCAGAGGGTAAGGATCAGCGTTTTTATGCTTTCCCTTTTTTCTATGTCAAACACACCATCGTCGGTGTAAAACGGATTAAATGCAATCGGGTTATCCTCGGTATACGTAAAGTAAACCCCGTCTTCGCCCCTGGTTTTATAATGTATTAAATCGCACAAACCTTTGTAGCTGTTACCGGTATCGACAAGAAGTACATGTGTTCCCTGCTCGTAATATTGCCTTACCATGTGGTTGGTAAAAAAGGATTTCCCACTGCCCGAAGGACCAAGAATAAACTTGTTCCGGTTGGTGATTATTCCTTTTTTCATCGGTAGGTCTGAAATGTCCAGATGCAAAGGTTTGCCGGTTAAGCGGTCGACCATTTTTATGCCCACCGGCGATAATGAACTTCGGTAGTTGGTTTCGCCGGTAAAAAAGCACAAAGCCTGTTCGGAAAACGTGTAAAACGATTCTTCTGAAGGAAAATCGGCTGCATTACCGGGGATGCCTGCCCAATACAGGGTGGGAACATCAACGGTGTTGTACCGTGGTTTGCACTCCATCAGGGCAATTTGCGAGCCCACATCGTTTTTTATCTGTCGTAGCTCTTCGGGTCTGTCACTCCATGCCAGTACATTGCAATGCATGCGAACCGAAACCAATCCTTTGCTGTGTGCTTCATTCAGGTATTCGTCCAACCATTGTTTGTTTATCTGATTGGCCCGGCTGTACCTGGAAAGCGAAAGCATATTACGCGCCATTTTCTCGAAACGGGCTAGATTGGCAGTATGGTCGTCGATAAAAATGTACTGGTTACAAATATGGTTGCAAGGCAACAACAAACCTAACGGAGCGGCATACGAAAGCAAACAGGAACTCCGGTCAGTCGACAGTTTTTCGTAACGGCTTTCGGTTGATACTTTAGCGGGCAGATCGTCTAAATCGGAAAGAGTATGAAGTATCAGCGAATTGTCGCCGATTTTCAGTTCTCCCGGATTTAAAGTAAGATCTTTCAAAACTTTGTTATGCCCGTGGGAAAGTGAAAAATACTTTTCCACTATTCCCTCATGTGCATCAGTTCCGGTAATCTGATCAGCTGTTAAACACTTAAGTTTTATAAAATCGCTGTCGTTAACGATTTGCTCAAACTGGTTAACGGCTTCCACAAAACGCAGAACTGTTTCCTTATTTTTTATCTCTTTAGGCACGATAAATCCCCTGCCCAGTGTACTAAAGGTGCTTTGTTGTTTGCTGCGTTCCTTTGTTGTTTTTGTAAGGAACAAATAACAGGTATGGTTTAAATACGGACGCTCGTTAAAGTGCCGCTCAAACGATGAACTTAAAAAACTTAAATCCTGTTGTGGCTTTTCGGTTTTGTAGTTCTCTTTGATGTACCAATCCTGTTTATGCACGATGGAATAGTCGGGCAACACCTTTATTGCCTTATTCCATACCGAGTGCATGGCTTCGTATTCTTCCGTTGTAACAGTAAATAGCTCCGGGAGCTTTACCTCGAAAGCAATGGTTATATCGGCATCTTTGCTGATAATACATCCCTGCTCTACTGCAAGCAAAGGAAATCGGCTCTCCAAAGTAGCAGCTTTTAATGTGTTTCTCATACTGCCTCCTTTCTGTTGGTTTTGAACAAACGGGGAATACTCCGACGGTTGATTATCCGGCGTGGAAAATTATGCCTTGCCTGTAATTTCATTAGGCCGTAACGCCCGAATTTTCTGTTTAAAGAGAAGGTGAGCCAGACAACGACAAATGCCAGAATAAGCCCGGTAAAAATACAGGCCCATTGGTTGATACCGGCTAGGTACATTATAATGAAAACCACAAATGTTCCCAGCAGGCTACCTGCAAAAATAAACAGGTACTGGCTTTGCAGTCCTTTAAACTCGGCGGGTTTATTTACCCCTTTGTTGATGGAATACACTGCCATAGCTTACAGGAAGAAAGAACGTAAAATGGTGGCAGCAACAATCAGAAAAATACAGGCACCAAACCAGGCGGCTGCAGTTTTTCCGGTGTCGGGATCGCCACTTGAAAATTTGGAATAAACTTTTACGCCGCCGATTAAGCCCACAATGGCTCCAATGGCGTAAATCAGTTTTGTTGCCGGATCGAAATACGAAGTAACCATATTGGTGGCTTCGGTGATTCCGGCGGAGCCATCGCCCTGGGCAAAAATGGCTGTTGCCAGAAAGGTGAAGAATAAGGTGATGGATATTTTATACGAATTGATTTGTCTCATAGCATTTTGATTTTGCTCCCCGGTCCCCCGGACCAGAGACTGTTTTACTTTGATTTTTTGAATGAGGTGTGGTGAATACCACTCTGGGAATGATCAAATTTTACCCGTAATCTTTTTCTTTCATGAGCATACCATTTAGTTCGTATTCAGACAGCGGTTTTGCTGCTTTTGAACCAAATGTATGGGCTTAAAAGCTGGGGGAAATAAAGTTGGATGTAAGTGGTTGTTTGTGGCGGTGTTTGGCGTAGGTAACGCTTTAATGAGATGATTTTCTACTACAACCTGAATAAATACATATATTCTATTGTATTCTGACTAGAGCAATAAAACATGTACTTCTCTATTTTAAAAGCAACTTTGTAAATATTCTCACTTCATAGTAATGAAATCTTAAATCTCAATTTCGATTTCATTCTCTATCCTAATCGACTCATAAATAGGAATATTCGCCCCTAATGCTTCAATAGAAACAGTAAGTGCATAAGGTACTTGCGTTTTATTTTTATCCCAACCTTTATGTCCTCGAACCACAAAGCTTATTTCATCAGACAACTCGTAAGATTTTACTATAGTCCAGTCTTTTTGTAATGTACTATTATTACGATTAATGTCCTGAACCTCACCAAAATCGCTTCGATTCCGAATTTTCCAGTTAAAACTATGTAGGCCGTTTCTGTAATCCTTGTCATACTTTGGTTCTTCTTCCTCTGGAGCTCGAAGAGCATAATCTTTAAAGTCATAGAATGATTCCCCAATTTTTGAAGTGGTCCAATCTAACCATGTTGATAAATAGGATTTTGTTTTTTGTCTTGTTCTTCGTACCTGTGCAGTATATGCTAATGAAACTTCCAATAAAATATCATACTCATCTCCGGGATTTCTTAAGTCTTCCGGTATTTTCAGGGAGTAGATATGTCCTTCTTCTGCTTCTATTTTGCCAGTATTATAAAAAGTAATTCTATGATCTGTATTTTTTGTAACCCTTTCGAGGATTGGTAATCCATATCCAAAACGTTGAACGCTTATTTTTGTGGGATTTAGAAAGAATTCATCAGGTAATCTCGCACCTTGAGCTATTAAGGCTCTTATCAAATTAATATCTTCGTCGGGATACATTTGTTTCAGAATTGCAGCCAAATATACTACTTTAGGAGTTGAAAATGAGGTCCCTACACTATCTTTTCCAATAGCACTTCCTCCATGCAAAGTCGAACGAATTAATTCAGGAGAAGTAACTTCATGTTCTTTTATCTGTGGTATCCCATTTTTGGATATAATAATCCCGCCACCATATTCAACAACATCTGGTTTGATAGTATCCCAAATACCTGTGCCAATTCTTGAAAATGCAGATATTTCATTTACTCCACCTAAAGAATGCCAATATTCATCTTCAAAGTCTGCATGATTAATCGAACCAACAGTGATGGAAAAACAACTTTGTGAAGGATTAGCTAATCTGCACATCTGTTCCTCCATATAATCAGGATAAGCCTTTCCTTTTAAGATCAAATCACGAATAACCGGAAAAACTATATTGCCTGCAGAAATTAGAAAGAGAATATCATTTTCAAAAGTTAATTTATCAATAATGGCAGCCCAAGTCGACATATGTTTTGATCTATAAGGGACACAGGAACTTATTGACATGTTAAAAATATGACAATCACTATTTTCTTCAACAACCTGCTTTACCATCGCCGCCGGATATAAATCTGGCAAAACATTTTGATCATTTAGTACCCTCAAATTTCGTATAAAACAAGGTAATTTATACGGTGAGTCAATTCCTGAAATACCTTGTGGATAAAGAATTGCCCCTGCGACTTTAGTTCCATGTCCACCTCCAGGCACATAGTCAGCGGTTGACGAATCAGCAATATAGGATTTAGAGTTCTCTTTTTTTATTGCTGGAGCAATAAATTTATGCTCTTCCATGACTCCACTATCAATAACTCCAACCTCAATCGAATTTTCATCAGGAGGCAATATTTCTAACTCTATGTCATTTAAATTAATTTCAGAGCCAGTAATACCAGATATTTCATCAATCTCAGAAACCTCAAAAACATATTGATAATTAACTACTAAATCTTTTAAACCCAAACCACAGATTTCAACCTCACAAGCAAAACTATCTTCTAATTCAACTATTGAACTAGTGATTTCTCCATAATGTGCAATAAATTCTTCAAAATGATCTTGCCTACTTAATAAGGAATTGTCCCTTTCTTCTTGTAGTTTTCTATAATTTTGCAACCGCAATTCACCTCCTTTTTTTGCGGGATCGGGCTCTTTCCCTAAAGGTCTTGCAAAGGCAATAGAAACTTCAACATGATAAATAACATCATCGACAATTTCAGGCCATTTTGAGTACAAATATTCAGAGAGTATGTGTTGAGGTTTCCACTCATCTCTATTTCCATCAATAATTTGCCAGAAATCAGCAATTTTAGCGGTACCATATTTTGAAGTTAAGAATCCTTCGATTTTTTCTTCTAATGATTTTAGATTATCAAATGAAGCACCGATAATATATCCATCTTGTTCTTCTGAAATGATTTCGATACCAAATGACTCTAAATCAAACTGTGCGTTGACAATATCTGGGTTTATTTGTAGAAAAACAGGTGTTGTTGCTTCCTCAATTTCAGCTAAACCTTGTTCTCTTCTATCCTTAATCGTCCCCTCCCAGTCCGATTTCAGTTTTTTTGTACTACTCCCTAAAACTTGGCTGTGACTTTGTCTATTTTGTTTATTTTGTAAGCTTCTTGGATTCTCACCGCCACCACCATGCAATCGAGGACTACCTGCAATTTTTTGTTGAAAATGTAAATGAGGGAATTTTTCCATAGAATTACTTGTTAATAGCTCTATTCTCTTCTAAAGCACTATTCAAATCCTCAGTCGAGATTTCATGATTAGAATGAATAATGGCCTTTTTTGCAGCATCGTTTGCTATTTTTACGACAATAGCATATGACATTCCAATCATTTCTTTTGAATAGTTCTTTAGGTTTATATTTTTATCGAGGTTTAGCGCGGAAAATGTTGATTGTAGAAGTTGAGCTATTTCTTCTTCGCCTGGTTTAGATAACTCTATAAAATCATCAAACCTCCTAAAAAGAGCATTATCTAAACTCCCTTCTAAATTGGTAGTTGCGATCAATATACCTTCCCCATCATATTCTTCCAATAGGCCAAGTAAAATATTGACGATCCTGTGAATTTCTCCAACATCGTTTGAAGAAACACTTCTTTGTTTGCCAATAATATCAAATTCGTCTAAAAGTAAGACACATGAAAAATCGTTAATACTATCGAAAAGCTTCTGTAAATTGGATGCAGATTCTCCCAAATATGAAGATATTATGGTATCGAATCGAACTTTATAAAATGGCAATCCCAAATCCCATGCTATACGTTCAGCGGCCATCGATTTTCCACACCCAGACGAACCGTGCAGGAGAATTTTCTTTCGTGGTTTCAATCCATGATGCGCCAATCTTTCACGAGCAAGATATTCTTGTTCAATCCTAACTATTTTTGTTTCGACTTCAGGCGTTAATACCATCTCGTGACGTAGAAACTCGTGAGCAATATTTGTTGCAAGTGGAAGTCTATATCTCCGATCAACAGGGATACTATAGTTTTTTTCTTTAACAACTTTAAAAGACGACTGATACTTTGCCTGACTTAATTCCTTTTCTAAAATTGTCTCTAATCTTTCTGCAAGTTTAGCATGCCCTTTTCTTTTTTCATCTTCGATTATGCTATAGGCAATTTTCATCAAAGGAGTATCTCGTTCTCCTTCAATAGACTTAAATAACCTTGTTAACAATGCCTGATTCATACTAATTTGCTTTGGAGTAAAAATACAAAAATATAACAGATTCGGATAATTTTTTCGATTTCATCAAATATACTCCCCAATATCAAACCCACCAATCCCATCATCAGAAACAAAGGCTTCATTTTGCCCCAGCCTACCCAAATGCAAATCAATTAATCCGGCAATACGTTTTTGATAGCTTTCGGAAGTTGCGGCCAGTTGCTCTACCCAATCGGTATTTTCATTTTCATAGAGTAACTTCCCCGTATGAGATGGCTTTTCCGGTTGCTCATTTTCAACCTCTGTTACCACCTCCATCATTTCTTCAAAAGTTAGATCAACCGAAGAACCGTTGGCAATGCCAAGTTCTTCCAATTCTTCATCGAACTCAACATCCTCATAATCCAGAGCAACTTCGATATCCAGCTTACCGGTGGTATTTAAATGGGATTGACTCTTTCTATCCGTATTCAAAACGAAGGTGCTTCTTCCAATAATTCCACTTTCATCTGACAAATTACTTTTTCTATCTTCATTGACAACTGTGGCCGAAGAACGCCTCCAATCCTTTAAGAAAATACGTAGCAAGATGATTATCCCAACTATTACACCAAATTCAATCATAACTTCCGGTTTGAGTTAAAAAATGCCTTCATTGTTTTCATTATACCGCTTGACGATTTCAGCCTGAAATTCGTCAAAATGATGTGTCAGCACATTATCGATATAATTATAAATCGAAATCTCGTCCTTGCCGATCACACGAGTAATTTGCTGGATCCTCTTGTGATATTCCTGGCGGATGGGAACATTCTTTCCAAAGCGTGCCTTCGTTTTGGAATCACAGAGGAAAAGCTCATCATAAGTTTGATTTTTCTGTTTTCGTTCTGCAACAGTTGTTGGCTTTTTCTCCTTTGTCTTTCCAGCCTCCTGTTTATCGTTCTGAATGGTTGAGATGATAAATTCTTCATCTATTTCGTCCGGATTATATTTTTTTCGTGCCATGTCTTTTATGGTTTTACGGTTTTTAGGATTTCGTCCGCGAGCGCAATCAGGTTACTTCCTTTTAAAAGGCTGTTGTGAGCAGGGAAAAGAGTTGAGCGGAATACAGGCTTGTGGCCGGAAGTCAGTTCTCTGCGAAAACGTTTTGAATCAGGCACAAATGTTTTTAGAATATTTAAGCCTAACTCGCCGATTACATTTTCATACACATCATAGAGTTCGTTTTTCTCCCTGCCATCAACCATATTCCAAATCAGGAACAAACCTTTGATATCACTCTTCCCTACGCTTATCAGATTTTCGTTCAACATAGTGGCAAATTTCAGGGTACTTTCCATTACCACACGGTCGGCACTTACCGGAGAAAAGATATAATCCATTCCGCCCAATGTTTTTACCACACCTCGGCTGTTTAAAGTTCCCGGGAGATCGAAAAATATTATATCGGGCTGAATCGCTGCACCGTTGATCAGATTTTCAGCAACGTCAATGGCATCTTCAGGCATACTTTTTTCCACCTGGTAAGCCTTTCGTTTCAGCGCGGTAAATTGTTTATAGGCCAATTGTTTGTAATAGCTATCTTTAATCACCTGTTCCATATCGCGTTGGCGCATTTCAGCAATACTGTGCTGCGGATAATCACAATCCACCACTGCAATTTCAAGGCCTTTTACATAGTGCAGGTAACTCGACATTAAAACGGTAAAAGCTGTTTTCCCAACACCTCCTTTTTGTGTGCTGAATGCAATAAATAATGTTTCTTTTTCCATGACCTTTGTTTTTTTGATTAGTAAATTATTTCTATAGTTATTCAATCGAATAGAATAATATCTGAATCAATAATCGATTAATGAGCTGTGTAAATGAGTTTGTGTTACAATGTTTAATTAATGAACTGTTGCGACGTTTCAACATTGAAATATTGAAACCCTTAAGCTCTTAGTTATTGCATTATTTAACTATTCAATTCTTTGCCGGAATCAGTTTTTAAATATTTCGTTTGCAACATGTTTCATTTCCATTTTATTTATTACGACTAACATATCTTTGCTTACACCAACAATTAAATAATCCATCATTTTCCCGATCAAATGAACAAATAAAAAGCTGTTAAAACCGTGCTTTTTAAAGGGCTGGAAGTACTTGGCCTTCTCTGTCAGCATTTGGCTTATTTCGGTATAATTAGAATTCAAAACGCCCATTCTACCTTTGTTTCCAACAATTTTCAAGAGTAAAAACATGATCGTAAAAACGGCTACGCCCAATAACTTTTATGGTAACGCTACAAGGTGTGCACTGGCACACGGCAAGTTGTGTTTTGAGTTACTCAAAACGTTTCGGGTTACCCGAAACCACTTGCCCCGTTGGGGAAAATCATCACTCCGAAGTCGTGTGATTTTTAATAAGAATTCTAGTAATGATTAATGCTTTAAATACAATAAAATGGGAATAGGAAAAAGAAAGAATAAACACAAAGGGGGACGTAAACCGAAAAAAGATCCGTGTATATATCGTTATGCAATTAGCTTAAATGAAGTTGACAATGCACGATTTATTGCTCTTTTCGAAGCCTCAGGAATGGAAGTTAAAGCACATTTTATTACTGCCTGCATTTTTGACAAGCCTGTTAAAGTGGTAAAAATCGATAAGGGATCGATGGATTATTATATGCGCCTGACTTCATTTTATTCGCAATTTAGGGCGATTGGCGTGAATTACAATCAGGTTACCAAAGCAATAAAAAACAACTTTTCGGAGAAAAAGGCACTGGCTTTTCTTACCCAACTACAGAAAGCAACTTTTCAATTAGTTGCGATAAACCAGAAGATACTTGAATTAACCAAAGAATTTGAAAAAAGATGGTTGCAAAAATAAGCTCAGGAAGCTCGATTTATAGTGCATTGGCGTACAATCACGATAAGCTAAAAAAGGATGCTGCGTCTGTTTTATTGGTCAACAAAATGATTGAACCTCTCAACGGAAAGTATTCCATTGGTTTATGCACGCGTTCTTTTGAATCGTATTTAAGTGCCAATAAACGAACCGAAAATCCGGTTATTCATATTTCGTTAAATCCTGATCCAAAGGATAAGCTAAACGATGAACAATTCTCTCGGATGGCTGAACAATACATGGAAAAACTCGGCTATGGAAATCAACCCTACATAGTGTACAAACATGAAGACATTGACCGCCATCATTTGCATATCGTTTCAGTAAAAATTGACGAGACAGGGAAAATGATTCGGGACAATTTTCAACACCGACTATCCATGCGTATTTGTCGGGAACTGGAACAGAATTTCGGTTTAACTCCTGCCGATGAGAAAGAAAAGAAAGGAGTTTACAGCTTAAAGCCGGTTGAATTCGAAAAGGGAAATCTAAAACAGCAAATTGCCAATGTTGTTCGGTCTGTATCGAGGACTTGGAACTTTCAATCGTTTAATGAATACAAGGCCTTGCTCTCATTCTATAATGTTCAAGCGACTGAAGTAAGAGGTGAAAAGAACGGGAAACCTTTTCATGGAATTGTTTATGCGGCGTTAAGCAATAATGGAGAAGTAGTTGGGAATCCAATCAAGTCATCAAAGTTTGGAAAATCTACAGGTCATGAAGCTCTACTTACTCAAATTGAAAAGTCAAAAGAACAGATTAGAAACAAAAACCTAAAAGATCGGCCCAAGGAAGTTATTTCCAAAGTATTTCATAAGAGTGAGAATAGAAAAGACTTCGAGGAGCAATTACTCAAACATGGTATTTCGGTGCTGTTTCGGGAGAATGATTCCAGTAGGATCTATGGAGCAACCTTTATCGATCATCAGCAAAAGTTTGTGTTTAAAGGTTCACGCCTGGGTAAAGAATTTTCTGCCAATGTTTTTAATGAACGATTTGGCGTAGAAAACAAAACGGATGAACAAATCAATTCACCAGAACAGGGTCATTCAGAATTCCCTGATAAAAGAGACTCAAGCATCGAAAATCTGGCCGGATTGTTCGGAATTGAGACTCTTGGCGAAGACTACCAAGAGGAAGCTTTCATAAGAAGAATGAAACGAAAGAAAAGAAAAAAACGAAAAAGCTAAGCTATGCAAAACGAAGATGACGTAAGAGCCCTCGCCAAAATTATTGAGCTAATCAGGGCAGTGAGTATCCTGATTTTAATATTTCATATTTACTGGTTTTGTTACGAGATCCTAATTGCGTTTCATGCAACAGTTGGTATCATGGATAAAATTTTGCTGAATTTTCAGAAATACACCGGAATTTTCTCTTTGCCAGTTTGGTCGAAGCTGGCAAGTTTTGTTTTGCTGGCTATTTCCTGTTTGGGAATACGAGGAGTAAAAACAGAGAAGGTGACTTGGACCAAGATTATGATATTTCTCATTTTCGGATTAGGGTTCTATTTCTTTAATGGTTTTATACTGAAGCTTCAGACCTCGTTAATAGCAAAAAGTATTCTTTACATTTTATCGTTGTCAATTGGATATATCCTGCTTTTGAAATCGGGATTATGGATGAGTCGCTTATTAAAAAATAACCTGATGCACGATGTTTTTAACGACGAAAACGAATCATTCATGCAGGAAATGCAATTAATGGAGAATGAATACTCTGTAAACCTCCCCACGCGGTTTAAACATAAGGGAACGAATTACGATGGATGGATTAATGTGGTGAATCCTTTTCGGGCAAGTATAGTCCTAGGGACTCCGGGAAGCGGAAAATCTTACGCAATTGTAAATAACTACATCAGGCAGCAAATTCAGAAGGGTTTCAGCATGTACATTTACGATTTTAAATTTGACGACCTGAGCGTGATTGCATACAATACATTATTGAAAAACATACATAGATATGACAAATCCCCGAAATTTTATGTAATAAATTTTGATGACCCGGAACGTAGTCACCGCTGCAATCCAATTGCTCCGGAATTTATGACTGATATTGCGGATGCTTATGAATCGGCTTATACGATCATGCTCAATCTGAATAAAACCTGGATCCAGAAACAGGGTGACTTCTTTGTTGAATCGCCAATTATCCTTCTTGCCGCTATTATCTGGTATTTGAAGATTTATAAAAACGGAAAGTATTGCACTTTTCCCCATGCAGTTGAATTCTTAAATAAAAAGTATGCTGATATTTTTACCATTCTGACTTCTTATCCAGAACTGGAAAATTACCTATCACCTTTTATGGATGCCTGGGAAGGTGGCGCGCAAGACCAATTGCAAGGACAGATTGCCAGTGCCAAAATCCCATTATCGAGGATGATTTCTCCACAACTTTATTGGGTGATGTCGGGCAACGATTTTACTCTGGACATTAATAATATGAAAGAACCTAAGATTCTTTGCGTTGGTAATAATCCCGATCGTCAGAACATTTACTCTGCAGCTTTGGGTTTGTACAACTCTCGCATTGTAAAACTGATTAATAAAAAAGGACAGCTAAAAAGCTCGGTAATTATCGATGAGCTTCCAACCATTTATTTCCGTGGATTGGATAACCTGATTGCGACAGCACGAAGCAATAAAGTTGCGGTTTGTTTGGGATTTCAGGATTTTTCGCAGCTAAACCGGGATTATGGCGACAAAGAAGCAAAGGTTGTTATGAATACCGTGGGAAATATTTTTAGTGGCCAGGTGGTTGGTGAAACTGCCAAAACCTTATCGGAACGGTTTGGTAAAGTACTTCAAAAACGCCAGTCGATGACCATTAACCGGCAGGACAAATCCACTTCCATAAATACGCAAATGGATACCTTAATTCCTGCTTCAAAAATCAGCAACCTTACACAAGGAACTTTTGTGGGTGCCGTTTCGGATAACTTTGACGAACGTATTGAGCAAAAGATTTTCCATGCAGAGATTGTCGTTGACAACGAAAAGGTTGCCAGAGAAACAAAAAATTATAAACCTATTCCGATTATCACGAACTTTACCGATAAAGACGGGAAAAGCCAGCTTCAGCAGGAAATTAATTTCAATTATTCACGCATCAAAAGCGAATCGGCGCAAATTGTAATTGATGAATTGGAGCGGATTAAAAACGATCCGGGATTGGGGCATTTGATAAAAAAATGCTAACAAATAATACATATACCATCTACGTAATTTGGATTATAATATATTTGTATATATAGATATGGCATACAGTTGTTATTTAAAAATTGACAATGGCTTTAAATAACTAATTACACCATAAAAGGTACAAATTCCTATGAGAGTATTAACAAAATCCAGATTCAAATTAGGCCTTGAATGTCCTAACAAACTTTTCTACACATCTAAAAAAGATTATGCAAACCAAAAAGTATCTGACCCATTCCTTGAAGCCTTAGCTCAAGGAGGTTTTCAAGTCGAGGAATTGGCTAGAATGCATTATCCAGACGGGATTCTAATAGAAGGGAACGATGGAGATTATGAATTACTTTGGAATCAAACACAAACACTACTGCAACAAGAAAATGTAATAATCTATGAAGCCGCATTCTTGCACAATGGACTATTCATTAGAACTGATATTTTGATAAAGACGGGTAATAAGATCGAACTCATTGAAGTAAAATCAAAATCATTCGATCCTTCTAATGAAAATATCTTCGTCGGGACGAGAGGTGGCTTAGTTAGTAGTTGGAAACCTTATTTATTTGACATTGCATTTCAAAAGCATGTTATGCAATCTTGTTTTCCTGAGTGGGATATTAATTCATTCATTATGATGGCTGACAAAACAAAACCTGCTCCTATAGATGGATTAAATCAATTGTTTAGAATTACTCAGGATGCTGAAAACCGGACAGGAATACAAAAGATGGTCAATTCCATTGAGGAATTGGGAGAATCAGTTCTAGGAAGAATAAATATTTCAGATATAATTTCTAAAATCATTAACAACTTTTATCCTTGTTTGCCTGGCTTCACTTTTGAAGAAACCATTCTTAATTTTAAGCAAAAATATGAAAGCGACTCATACGCTAATTGGCCTACATCATTCGGTGCTTGTAAAGCATGCGAATATAAAGCAACTGAGTCAGAGGAGCAGCAAGGGTTAATATCTGGATATAAAGAATGTTTTAAAAAACAGCATAATTGGAGTCACAACGAATTTAAAAAGCCAAAAACATTTGAAATTTGGTCATTTAGAAAAGGAGCTAAACTATTCGACCAAGGAATTTATTTCATGGACGAATTGTCAATGAGTTTAATCGGTTATAAGGAATCTCCAGATGCCTTATCAACATCAGAGCGACAGTGGTTACAGATTGAAAAAGAGTTAAACTCAGATAATGATATTTACGTGGATACAGATGGATTAAAAAACGAATTTAATTCGTTTAAATATCCGCTACACTTTATTGATTTCGAAACAAGTGCCGTAGCTCTTCCATTTAATAAAGGTCGGAAACCTTATGAGCAGATTGCTTTTCAATTTTCACATCACATCTACTTTGAAGATGGAAGAATTGAACATGCAACAGAGTATATTAGCAATCAGGCTGGTTACTTTCCCAATTTTGATTTCGTGAGAAACCTAAAAATGGCGCTGGGAAATGACGCCGGTTCAATATTCAGGTATTCCCACCATGAGAATACAATATTAAATGCAATATATGAGCAGTTACTATCTTCAAACGAACCAGACAAAAACCAACTTCTTGATTTTATTCAAACAATCTCTCATTCTAAAGGCGGTAGTGCAATAAAATGGAATGGAGAAAGGGATATGATTGACCTCTGGGAAATAGTGAAAAAGTATTACTACAATCCACTAACAAAGGGTTCAAATTCAATTAAAGATGTTTTGCCTTCAGTTTTGAGTAAAAGCAGCTTATTACAAAAAAAGTATTCTCAAAATCTCGACACGAACAAAGTAACAAGTAAGAACTACCCTGGTAATCATATTTGGTTAGAAATAGAAAATGGGCAAATAATTAATCCTTACAAGTTACTTCCACCTGCATTTAAAGACTGGTCAGAAGACGATATTGAAAACACACTTTCTGAAATTGAAGATATTGCAAATGGTGGTGCAGCATTAACAGCATATGGCAAATTACAATATACCGACATGTCTGAGAATGAAAGAGAAGAATTAACAAAAGCTCTGTTAAAATATTGCGAATTAGATACCTTAGCAATGGTTATGATATTTGAACACTTTAAAGAGGACCTTATAAACTGAAGTTATGGCGATAATAAAACATCCATTTGGACGATATCAAATTATCGACCGAGAACTATGTAAAAGAGACTGGGTAAAAACAAAAGAACTTAAAGAAATTATAGAGGATGAGTTGTCAATATCCGTTTCTGAAAAAACTATAAATAATGACATTAACGATATGCGTTATGATTCATTGCTAGGCTACTATGCCCCAATTGGTGATGACAAAATTCACAAAGCGTATTATTACACAGACCCTAATTATACTATAAAAGCATTTGGACTTCGTGATGATGACATTAATGCTCTAATGTTTTATGCCAAAACCATTAACCAGTATAAGGAATATGAAGTATTTAAAGATTTTTCAAATGCAATAGAAAAGGTTTTAGATGCTGTCAATATCCGAAAGGGAATCTCCAATAAAGAACAGGCCAGAACAGTAGTTCAAACTGAAATCACACCAAAACTTACTGGTAGTGAATTAATACCTCTGTTGGTAGAAGCGTTAGATAATAAAAAGACAATTGAATTTGAATATAAGAAGTTCGATGATGAGGAATCCAAAATTGTTAAACTTGAACCGTATTTATTAAAAGAAGATAGACATCGTTGGTATATTATTGGTAAAAAAAAGAAATACAGTCACCCCACAACTACTTATGCTTTAGATAGAATTATCAATATTCGAATCCTTGATGAGAAATTTCAACCTATTGAATTTGATTTTGAAGAGTATTATAAATACTCGTTTGGGATAACTGTAATTAAGGAACCTCCTGTTGAGGTAATTTTATCATTTACTCCTTTTCAGGGAAACTATTTAAAGACCTTAAAAATTCATCACAGTCAACAAACACTAATTGATAACGAAAAAGAATTACGAATCTCTGTCTTTGTTAAG
>DASQBW010000443.1:0-1550 GCA_035635015.1 Draconibacterium sp.
GGAGGCGCAGGGGTGGAATCATGGGAAGTAATTTGCAATTAGCAAGCAGATATAAAAAAATGCCATCGGAAAACCGGTGGCATTTTTTGTTTAATATTTTTTGAAGGTAATTAATCCGGGAAATAACCACGGATAATACCACGTTTCGAGTCTTTTACAAAAAGTAAAACTTCATCGCGCTCAGGAGTTGCAGGCATTTCTGCTTCAATAATTTCAACAGCCTGTGCAGTGTTTAATCCTTTCTGGTAAATGTAACGGTAAATGTCCTGTACTTCACGAATTTTATCGTTGTTATACTGACGACGACGTAACCCAATTGAGTTAATACCAACGTACGAAAGCGGTTCGCGACCTGCTTTAATAAAAGGAGGAACGTCCTTACGAACCAACGATCCACCAGAAATCATAACGTGCGATCCAATTCTTACAAACTGGTGAACGGCAGACATACCGCCAAGGATGGCCCAGTCGTCGACCTGTACCTCGCCGGCCAATTGTACATTGTTCACTAAAATAATGTTGTTGCCAACTTTGCAATCGTGAGCAACGTGTACGTATGCCATTAAAAGGTTATTGTTACCAATTACAGTTTTTCCTTTTGCAGAAGTACCTCTGTTAATGGTCACAAATTCGCGAATGGTGTTGTTATCGCCAATTTCAACGGTTGAATATTCTCCCTGGAACTTTAGGTCTTGAGGAACAGCTCCAATTACTGCACCTGGAAAAATATTACAATTTTTCCCAATTCGTGTTCCCGGTAAAATTGTTACACCTGAACCAATTCTCGTCCCTTCACCGATAACAACGTCATGATCGATTGAAACAAAAGGCTCGATAACTACGTTGTCGGCAACTTTTGCGTCGGGATGGACATAAGCCAATGGTTGTTTCATTTTATAAAGTCTTAATTAATCTTCTTTTTTTACAATTTGTGCCATAAACTCACCTTCGGCAACAATTTTATCACCAACATAGGTTGTTCCTTTCATGTTGGCAATTCCTCTACGAATCGGCGAAGTTAACTTTAATTTAAAAATCAGCGTATCGCCGGGTACAACTTTTTTTCTGAATTTAACATTGTCGATTCGAATAAAATAAGTGGAAAATTTCCCATGCTGTTTGCTTAAAACCAGCAGTCCACCGCATTGTGCCATTGCTTCAACAAGCAAAACTCCCGGCATAATGGGTTCGTCAGGGAAATGCCCTTGGAAAAAAGGTTCGTTTACTGTTACATTTTTAATACCGATAATTTCATCGTCATGAATGGAAATCACTTTATCCACCAACAAAAAAGGATAACGGTGTGGCAGCAGTTCTTTAATACTGTTTACATCCATTAAAGGTTCGCTGTTGGGATTGCATTTAGGTGCTGCCTCGGCTTCTTTTTTCCATTGCTTTTTCAATGCCTTGGCAAAGAGCGTATTTGGCCCGTGTCCTGGTTTTGATGCTATAATCCGTCCTTTGATTCGTTTGCCACACAACGACAAATCACCGATTACATCCAGTAATTTGTGGCGGGCACATTCGTTGTCGAAATGCAACTCAAGGTT
>DASQBW010000444.1:0-5842 GCA_035635015.1 Draconibacterium sp.
CGATTAACGTGGAGATGGATGCACGTTACGACCTGCTAAAAGCTGCCCAGGCACGTAATATAAAGGAGTATAATAAGAAATTTATTTCGCGCAGATTGAATCCCGAAAAAGGGCACCGCTTTATGCCTTACATTGTGGTGATTATTGATGAGTTTGCCGACCTGATAATGACTGCAGGGAAAGAGATTGAATTGCCAATAGCACGAATTGCACAGTTGGCCAGAGCAGTGGGTATACATATGATTATTGCCACACAGCGACCGTCGACCAATATTATTACCGGAGTTATTAAAGCCAACTTCCCGGCAAGAATTGCCTTTAAAGTGGCGTCGATGATCGATTCGCGCACCATTCTCGATTCGCCCGGAGCCAACCAGCTTATCGGACGGGGAGATATGCTTATTTCTCAGGGGAGTGAAATGACACGCGTGCAGTGTGCCTTTGTTGATACACCGGAAGTGGAAAATATTGTAGACTATATTAGTGAACAACGCGGATATCCAACAGCATTTTTATTGCCTGAATATGCAGGTGAAGATGAACCGGGACCGGGAGATGTGGATCTGCGGAACCGTGATGAGCTGTTTGACGATGCTGCCCGTGTAGTGGTGATGAACCAGATGGGATCGACTTCGATGATACAGCGTAAATTTTCGATTGGATATAACCGTGCAGGTCGTTTAATGGATCAGCTGGAAGCAGCCGGAGTAGTAGGACCGAGTGAAGGAAGCAAAGCCCGGCAGGTTTTATTGCAGGATGAATATAGTTTGGAACAATTATTGAATAATTTGTAAAATAATTTTTGAGGGTGATACGGGATCGAGATTTAAATTTGCAGACAAAGATCGTTGCCTTTTCATTTTCTGATAGTAGAATAGAACAATAGCAAAAAGAATGAAGAAGATAGTATTGATGGTTGTGCTGGCAATGGTTGCAACACTGGGTTGGTCGCAGAACGATGCAAAGGCAAAAAGAATTTTGGATGAGGTAAGTGCCAAAACAAAAGAGATAAAATCGATGTCGGCCAGTTTTGTTTTTTCCATGGTAAATGAAGAAATGGACATCGACGAAAAAAATGCCGGTACCATAAAAATGAAAGGGCAGAAATACAATGTAAAGCTCCCGGATTTGGGGGTGGAGGTATTTTCTAATGGATCAACAATATGGAATTACATGGAAGACGGAAACCAGGTCACCATATCGAATATTGATGATGCAGGCAGTGAACTGATGGATCCTTCATCGTTGTTCAGTATTTACGAGCGTGGTTTTAAGTCGGAATTTGTAGATGAAAAAGCAGAAGATGGAAAAACACTGTACAATATAAATCTTTATCCCGATTCAGATACGTACGATGTAACAAAGATTGAAGTGGCTATTGATAAAGCTGAGATGATGATCCATTCAGCAACATTACACAGCACCGATGGAAATTTATACGGAATTCTGGTGAAAGAAATGGCTACGAATTCAGATTATAATGATTCTGAATTTGAGTTTGATGCTTCGCAATACAATGATGTTGAAGTAATTGATTTTCGTTAACTTATAATGGTTAGATAATAGCTCTTGTAGGGCCTAAAAATAAAAATGGGGTAAACAGCAATGCTTGTTTACCCCATTTTTATAGTGCATTTTTATGCTCAGGTTATTTTCCTTTTCGCCAGCGCCAGGTTGCAGTTCTTACAGGGAATACACCTTCGTTTACAAACTTTACATCTTCAACCGAATAAAATGCTTTTGGATTGGTAGATTTGACAATGCTTTCCACTTTATTGATCTCTGAACGTTTGATGATGCTGTAAATAATGCTCACACTTTCAGAGGCTCCATTGGCCTCGTGGTGTGTAATACCGTAACCGGCATCGCCCAGTTTTTCAATAAGTTTTCCGGCTTTTTTCCGTGTAATGATCTGGATTTTTACAATTCCAACAGCCAGCTTTTCTTCCACACGTAAACCTACGTAATTGCCCGTTGCAAAACCTCCGGCAAAAGCTACATAGCAAACCCAGTTGTCAAGATTCTGGAATATTTTAGACACAGCAACCAGCCAAATAAGCATTTCGAAAAAACCGAGGAAAGGGGCCCATAATTTATGCCCTTTCGAAATCATGACTATCCGTGTGGTTCCGATGGTAACATCAGCAACACGAGAAATAAATATGAGTGCCGGAAGTAAAACGTAGGTAAAAACTGTACCGTTATAAAAGCTTGTTTCCATGGTGGTAAATATATGAAAATACTTTATGCTAGTTTCCCTTTTGTTGGTTGAATGATGGGCAATACTGATAAAGCGTTTAATCATTCAATTGGAAGGTTACAACAAAGAACAAGACCGAAAAAGCATCTTTATCCCGAGCGAAATTCTTAAAGTTTCAACTTCCAACCTTTGCCTTTTTCCTTTATCCTATTGCCTTGTTAACCTTTAGAACTCTGAAGTAAAATGAAACTTAATGTCTTTGAATTCGTCCTGTGCCATTTGCAGGATAAAAGCTGAATCGGCCATAAAAACATCACGGCCCAGTTTGTCTTGTGCCATTTTCTGGTGTTTACGCTTTTTAAATTCGGAGAGCACTTTTTCATCGTCGCATTCAATCCAGCAGGCTTTGTGCATCGACAGTGGCTCAAAACGGCATTTTGCGCCGTACTCATGCTCCAAACGATACTGGATGACTTCAAACTGAAGCTGACCAACTGTTCCGATGATTTTGCGCCCGTTAAAAGCACTGGTAAAAAGCTGTGCAACACCTTCGTCCATTAGCTGATCGATTCCTTTTGCCAGTTGTTTCGATTTCATTGGGTCGGCATTTTCAACAAAACGGAACATTTCGGGCGAGAAACTTGGCAGCCCCTTAAAATGGATATCTTCACCATCGGTAACGGTATCTCCAATAATGTAATTCCCGGTGTCGGGCACACCAATTATATCGCCGGGGAAAGCTTCTTCAACAATTTCTTTTTGCGAAGCCATAAAGGCCGTAGGGCTTGAAATACGGAATGATTTTCCCAAACGGATATTCTTGTACATTTTATTTCGCTCGAATTTCCCTGAACAGATTTTAACAAAGGCAATCCGGCTGCGGTGATTCGGGTCGATGTTGGCATGAATTTTAAAAACAAAACCGGTAAACCCTTTTTCTTCCGGTTTTACCACGCGTTCTTCGGTAGCACTTGGTTGCGGTACCGGTGCGATTTTTACAAAAGAATCGAGCAATTCCTGCACCCCGAAATTATACAAGGCACTGCCAAAAAATACAGGCGCCAGTTCTCCCGATAAATAATCTTCATTTTTAAATTCCGGATAAATTCCTTCTACCAATTCCAGCTCTTCGCGCAATACATCAGCATCGTCGCCAATATAATCTTCCAGCGTTGGATCTGATAGGTCTTCAAATTTAATGCGCTCTTCAATTTCCTGAATATCCGGTTTGAAGAGTTTCAGGCTACGGTTAAAAATATTATAAACACCTTTAAAGTCGGGGCCATTATTTATGGGCCAACTTAACGGGCGTACTTTAATTTTTAGCTGGTCTTCAATTTCATCCATTAATGTAAACGGATCCTGCGAGGGGCGGTCCATTTTATTTACAAACACAATAACGGGTGTTTTGCGCATGCGGCAAACATTCATTAGCTTTTCGGTTTGCGGCTCAACTCCTTTGGCTGCATCAATAACAATAATAACGCTGTCAACAGCGGTGAGCGTACGGAAAGTATCTTCCTGAAAGTCCTGGTGACCGGGAGTGTCAAGAATATTAATTTTATATCCGCTGTACTCGAATCCCATTACCGAAGTCGCCACTGAAATACCACGTTGGCGCTCAATCTCCATAAAATCGGAAGTGGCACCCTTTTTTATTTTGTTGCTTTTTACGGCACCTGCCACACGGATTGCCCCTCCAAAAAGAAGAAGTTTCTCTGTTAATGTGGTTTTACCGGCATCCGGGTGACTTACAATTCCAAAGGTTCTGCGGCGTTGTATTTCTTCTAAAAAGGTCATTTGTATCGTGTATAATTATTGCGGTCGCAAAAATAGAAAAGAACTTTTAATTAATACCTTCTTCATTAATAATATGGAATCCAATGTTTAAAGATTTAAAAACCAACTTTCTACTTACAGAACTAACTCCCTGACAATATTGTCAATTGTAATCCATCGGTTGATGGAGAAGCAATCTGTGTGACTGTAAATACTTTAACCGGACAAAAGTGATTTTAAATAAAACATAATTTTCACAAACACAATCCTTAAACTTTGTACATTTGTCTAATCATTTAAAAAGAAAAAGGTTATGAAGTTCAATTTTAAATCATCTTACCTCGTATTGGGTGCTGTTGTATTAATTGTATTGCTGCTGTTTGGAGGCCGCATGTTTAAAATATTAAAGCCCGGGGAAAAAGCAGTTATTTTTAAACCCTACACTACAGGATTGGATAAGGATAATATTTTTGGAGAAGGATTCCATATAATAGCTCCATGGAATGAGTTGGAGGTATATAACGTAAGGGAACAGCAACGCGATGAAACAATGGATGTATTGGATAAAAACGGACTTTCGGTAAATGTGGATGTTACCGTACGTTTTAATCCTGAATTTCAACAGATTGGTTATTTGCACGAGCAGTTTGGTACCAATTATATCAATGTTTTGGTAATTCCTGAGGTACGTTCGTCTGTTCGCCAGGTGGCTGGTCGCTATACCGCCGAAGAAATTTATTCCACTAAAAGAGCCGAAGTGGAGCAATCGATTATAACAGAAACACGATTGGTTTTAAGCGAAAACTTTATTGATATGCGTGCCTTGTTAATTCGATCGATCAATCTTCCGGCACAAATAAAAACAGCTATCGAGAGTAAACTTCAGCAGGAACAGGAGGCTCTGGCCTATGAATTCCGTTTGAAAAGGGAAGAATCGGAGGCTGAACGTCGCAGAATTGAAGCCGAAGGTATTGCCAACTATAACCGGATTATTAATGCCAGTTTAACAGATCAGATTCTGAAACAACGAGGTATTGAAGCTACAACTTCTTTGGCTGAATCGCCAAATACGAAAGTTATTGTTATCGGTGGAGGAGAAGACGGACTGCCGTTAATTTTAGGAAATAATTAGTAGCATTAGAAAGATAGAAAAGCGAGCTGTATTTTAACGGCTCGTTTTAATAAAACCAAGTTTGTTTAAGGATAGCATCCCATGTTGTTTCTTTGACGTCACTCATCTCCGTTAGTTTTCAGAAACAATCGAAGATGTTGTTTAGGGAGAAGCACGAAAAGACGATAGATAAAAAGACGATCTGAAGATGAAAAAAATCAAAAATCCCTGGAAAAATCCTAAAAATATTGGTGAGTACAATTGTTTTGCCTGTTCGCCCTATAATAACGCCGGGTTACAACTTGAATTTTGGGAAGATGGTGATGACATTGTTACAAAATGGAATCCCGAAAGAATATATGAAGGCTGGATTGGAGTGTTACACGGAGGAATTCAGGCCACATTGCTGGATGAAATAGGAGGTTGGTTAGTGATGATAAAATTAAAAACCAGTGGAGTAACCAGCGATATGCAGGTGCAATATCTGAAGCCCGTAAAGGTATCGAAAGGAGAAATTACCATAAGAGGCAAGATTGAATCAAACGAAGGCCGAATTGCAAAAATAAGTGCATCCTTATTTGATGGAAGTGGCGACGAATGTGCAAAAGCAGACCTTTCGTACTTTGTTTTTCCTGAAAAAATTGCCAAAGCACGTTATCAATATCCTGGTATTGAAGCATTTTATGATTAGAAACTGCAATGGAGGTGAAGCAGATTCAGGTAAAATGGTATGTATTGTTTCTGTTATTCTT
>DASQBW010000445.1:0-2064 GCA_035635015.1 Draconibacterium sp.
GCTTCCACTTTTATTCTTCTTTTTTCGGATAAACATCGAATAAAGATAAACGAGACACCCATTTTTTCAAAACAAAAACACACATCTGCCAGACAGTCTGCGTGTTAGTGTTTTTGCCTGAAAAAAGCGCACAAAACAGGAGAGAAGATTAAGGCTTTTAAAGCTGCAGATGTTCCGGTGGCGAAAGAGCCACGCGAGATTCCGGGATTAGTAAAAGAAAAGTTAGGATTGTAATTAACCATTGAGATAAAAACAAAGCCGGTAAAATTTTTACCGGCTTTGTTTTTTATAGGATGTCATTAATATTTTCAGGTGGATTCCCCAGAACAGCTTTATCGCCGTTTACCACAATAGGGCGGTGTAAAAGTTTCGGATTTTCAACCAGTACTTTTATCCATTCTTCATCACTCAAAACTTTTCCTTTGTATTGTTCCTTGTAATCTTTTTCATGCTGGCGTACAAAGTCGAAAGGTTTTTTGCCCGTTTTGGCAATTAGTTCAGTAAGTTCTTCTTCGTTTAGACCTTTGGCCAGGTAATTTACAATTTCAAAATCACAACTTTTCTCTTCAAGGTAACTCAGTCCTTTTCTGCTTTTCGAACAACGTGGATTATGGTAAATTTTCATGTTTTATGCTTTATCTGATTATTTTCTGTTTCTGTATTAGAAATCGATTTAATGTAATTGTAGAAGTCTTCCTGCGCCCGGTATTTTTTACCTGTACTTCCGTCGGCATACATATTTAATAACTTAGGATCGAGTATGCGGGCTTTCGAATTATCTTGTAACTGAATGAGCAGTTGTTCTTTTAATTCTGTTTTAATCGACTCGTTGTATATAGGGCAGGCAACCTCAATCCTTCGGTTCAGGTTACGCGACATCCAGTCGGCTGATGAGATGTACATTTTTTCTTCACCACCGGCACCAAACAAAAACAGTCGTGTGTGTTCAAGGTATTTATCCACAATACTAATGGCACTTATATTTTCGCTGTAACCTTCTAACCCTATCTGCATCCCGAAAATGCCGCGTATAATCAGTTGTATTTTAACACCTGCCTTCGACGCTTCGTACAGTTTGAGCATCATTCCCGGATCAATCAGGCTATTCATTTTCAAGATCATCCATGCAGGTTTTCCCTGTTTTGCCAGTTTAATTTCGCGATCGATGTTTTTTACAAAGTGCTTACGCATCGAGAACGGACTTACTACCAGGTGTTCATAATCGAAATGCAGGTAGTTTTGTTTGAAAAACATAAATACTTTTTCCACTTCGTCAGCCAGTCGCGGATCGGCAGTAAGCAAGCCTTTATCGGTATAAACCCTTGCAGTTCCTTCGTGGAAGTTCCCTGTGCCGATGTAGGCGTAGTTGCGCATTTTACCATCCTCTTTTCGCTGAACCCACACCAACTTACTGTGTACTTTCATTCCGGGAACACCGTTTATAACATTGGCGCCTTCTTCTTGTAGTTTATTGGACCATAAGATGTTAGCTTCTTCGTCGAAACGCGCCTGAAGTTCGACTACTACAGTAACCTTTTTCCCGTTTCTTACGGCATTCAAAAGTGCATTTACAACTTTCGAGTCGGCGGCAACACGATAAATCGTTAGTCCTATTTCTTTCACCTGAGGATCGATTGCTGCTTCGCGCAGAAAATCGAGAACATGATTAAAGGTGTGGTATGGGAAATGCAACAAAATATCCTTTTGTCGCATCATTTTCAGGATACTGGTAAAAGGAGGCAGGTCTTTGTGACGGGAAGGAGGCAGGTTGGTATAGTAATGCTCTTTTTTGCCGATCTCGGGGAAATTCATAAAGTCCTTATGATTGTGGTACCGACCACCCGGAACCGCATCACTTTTTGCCAACTTCATTTTTTTAAGTAAAAATTCGAGCAAATCATCGGGCATTTCCCGGTCGTAAAGTAAACGAACCGGCTTTCCTTTTTTACGCCTTTTCAGGCTGTGGCTCATTTTCTCCACAAAACTTTTCGAGATATCGTCATCCAAGTCAAGTTCAGCGTCGCGCGTAATTTTTATGGTATAAGCCCCGTACATGTCGTAATT
>DASQBW010000446.1:0-3637 GCA_035635015.1 Draconibacterium sp.
ACCGTTCACTTCGGTGCGTGCCAATCCTGCAAATTTTCCAATTCCGTGATCAATATGAACCACATAATCGCCCGGATGTAGTTTATTTAATTCCTTTAGGGAAATGGCTTCGCGTTGTGCTTTCCGATTTTTGAGTTTAAAACGGTGGTAACGCTCAAAAATCTGATGATCAGTATAAAAACAGGCTCTTAATTCGTGGTCGATAAAACCCTCGTGTAACACAAAATTTACAGGGTTGAACGTAACTTTAACATCGGTATCCTTAAAAATCGATTGCAGGCGCTCAATTTGTTTTTCCTGGCTTGAGAGAATAAAAATTTCATAACCATTTTTGCTGTGTTCAGTGAGGTTTGTTCCCAGCAGTTCAAAATTCTTATTAAAAACCGGCTGCTTGGATGTATTGAAATCAATTCTTTCATCAGGTGAAAAAGCCAGGTCGTTGCCAAAGTCAAAAACCGTCTTGGTTTTCAGTTGTTTTTCAAGTTCTCCTGATGTAAGCAGCAACTCTGCAATATTTTCATCTTCGCGAGATACAATTGTTTGGCGGTACAATTCGGCAATCCGGTCAAAAAACTGGTTGAGATTATTCCCAAACATCAAACTTTTCTGCTCCTGAAAATCGATGAATGAAATCCGATCTCCTTCAACCGAACTGTTTTGTATGTTAGGAACAATGGTGATTTTGTTTAAACGATCTTTTGAAAGTTGGTTTTCGATATCAAAAGTGCGGATTGAGTCAACTTCATCGCCAAAAAAATCGAGACGAAACGGATCTTCGTTCGAAAATGAAAAAATATCGACAATACTACCACGTACCGAAAACTGTCCGGGTTCGTAAACAAAATCTACACGTTCGAATCCGTATTCATATAAAAATTCATTGATAAAGTCGATGGAGATTTTATCACCACTCTTTACCTGTAAAGTATTTGTTTCGAGGCTGTCGTTAGAGATTACTTTCTCGATGATCGCCTCCGGATATGAAACCACAAAATAAGGTTTCTCTGCCGTTGAAAGCAGGTTTAAAACCCCGGTGCGTTGTACAATGTTTTCCTGCTCGGGACTATCGTACTGTACCGATCGCTTGTACGATGAGGGAAAAAAAAGTGTGTTCTCAGCAAATCCAAGGTTATTCAGATCGTCGTAAAAATAGGCAGCTTCTTCGCGGTCGTTAAGCAATACAACACAATTAAGTTGAATTTCCTGAAATATTTTGGCGAGTAAAATGGTTTTGGCAGAGCCAATAAGTCCATGCAGGTGAATTTGTTCACCCGGGGGGGCATCGGCTTTTTTTACCACTTTAGCAATCCCACTATGCCCCTCGAAATATTTTAGAAACGTGCTTGTTTCCAAAAGCTAAATTTTGGGCAAAGATAGTTTTTAAGCGGTAAAAACGAACGTAAAATTTATCTGAACTTATGGCATTACTGCCATCCAACAGGTAATCGGGCTCCGGCACCGTTGAGATGAATGTTAACCTGAAAACTTCCGTCTTTTTTTAGATCAACCATTTCGTCAATGAGGTACACGTCATCGTCAACTTTGATTCGGGCACCGAAAACCATAGTTTGCCCCGTTAAAGGATGGTCGTCCTGTAATTGGTAATACAAAGTTTTAACAATGTTACCGGACGGAGAGATTGTACTTTTTGAGTTGTAGTTTGTTGTTTCCCATCTCAAATAACAACCATTTCCATTTCCTTTTTTTACTTTTTCGTAATACACAAAGGTGTAATTGTCACCGTCTTTAACCACCTCGGCTTGGGCAAAACTGTTCTTAGCAGGAAGTAAAAAACACAGCAGCCCAATGATAAAAATTGCTCTTAGCTTATTCATCTTCACTTAATTTATGGGTTTGTAATAGCTGCAATTTAAGAATTGTTTTTAATAAATTCTAATATTTCCTGCGAGTCTTTGGCAACGTCAACATTGGTATTCTTATAAACAATTGTTCCGTTTTTGTCAATAATAAAGGTCCAGCGCGAGGCAGATACACCTCTTACAAGGTCAAAACTTTGGCCATCAATTTCGCGCGTAATTGTGCCCCCATCACGAGTTGGCACACCAAATTTGTCGGCTATCTTGCCCTCATTGTCAGAAAGCAGCGGAAAATTAAGGTCGTTTGCTTTTTTAAAAATTTGCAGTCCATCAACATTGTCGCCACTTATACCAACAACAACTGCATCGGCATCATTTATCTCAGTTTTTAAATCACGGTAAGCACATGCTTGTGCGGTGCAGCCGCCAGTCATTGCCGCAGGATAAAAATATACGACAATATGCTTTTTACCTAAATAATCCTGAAGGTTCCAGACTGATCCATCATCTGTTGCAGCGTTAAAAGAAGGTGCTTTGTCTCCAACTTCTAAGGTTTGTGTAAAACCACTTAGCGAAGCAATCGTTAGTAAAGTTATAACTAAAGTAAGTTTCATCTTTTTGTATTTTATATTTACTAATAATACAGATGAACGTTAAAAATGTTCTGTCACATAAAATTTTGACAGCGTATACTTTACAACATTTATAACCCGACATAAAATTCCTAAATTTATCCAATGGGACATGCATATTCATACCGATGTGATCATTGTGGTTTTACCGAAAGTTTTAACCAGGGTCATGGTTTTCTGGTACACTCGCAGCCGGTTAGCGACTATTTGAAACAGCGCACCCGAATCTTTCATTACAAAACACATAACCTGCTCCGTCAGATGGTGCAGACTTCTAACAACCTTCATCTGAAAGCCGGTTTTCAGGTATATAAATGTCCGCATTGCAAAACGTTATATGATAAGATTGAGGTGACTGTTTTTGATGGTGACAAGGTGGTACACAAAAGTGAATTCAGGTGTAAAGATTGCAGGACAAGATTAAAACTCACGAATATTCATCGCTTAAAAAGGGCGATTTGTCCGCGTTGCAAACAACGTACTTTTCATCGCAATTATGCGCAGCACGAACTTTTTCCTTAGATTTTTTCTTCACACTCTGCTTGGTACTCGGCAAAGGTTTTGTTTGTCGGGTATTTTTTGGTGAGTATTTTAAAATGCTCAAGCCCTACTTCGGGTTTGTCCTCAATTTTCTGGTACATTCGCGCCAAAAAGAAATCTGCTACTGTATTTAAGATCACATTGTCTTCGGAGGCAAATTTTTCCATTCGTATTAGTTTCTTCTCGCGGGCTTCCGATTTTTTAGCATTGGCAAAAAAGTTGATGTTCTCAATGTATTGATACATGATAACATAACTCTCGAAAAGTTTTTGTTCGTCGCCGGTAAGCGGCGGATCTTCTTTTTCAATCGCTGCAATCAAATCTCTGATATCAGAGCGTGCTGATAGCATACCAAAAATGTTGAATTTCTTTTTGTCGTAACGCAATTGGTACGACCGAACAATAATCTGGCGCATCTTTTTTTCGTAAGTATCGGTTTCGGGCAGCAAGGACGCATCGATCAATTCACCAAGCTTATCAGAGTTTTCTTTTGAGTAAGTGGTGCGGTATTTCCACCAGTGCAGGTCGAGGTTTAAAAACGTGCGGTAAAATTCATTTAGTTCGTCTTTTCCGGAAGTATAAATCTTTTCGGCTTCGGTAAGATTTTGTTCGTAAATCAAGGTGAATACCCGGTTTGCAATGCTGTCG
>DASQBW010000447.1:0-3283 GCA_035635015.1 Draconibacterium sp.
CACATAGTTTTTATAGTCAGTTAGATTGTAAATAAATAAATGAAAGTAGTTAATCTTTACAAAGAACTCTTTGTATCTAAAGCATCTTTTTACTTTTTTATCATCAGCTCTTTGAATAGATTCACTAGCACGGATATAGTCAAGTGAATTATATCGCAGATTGGTCAACTCACCAATTGTCAGTGAATTGAATATTATAAAAAAGAAAACTAGATATTTTAAATGTGCTCTCAACTTATTGTTATTCTATTTATTTGCAGCTCTTTAATATGACACACAACTAGTTTATCTGTATGGAAAAACCTTATACTGCATTGAGTATTGGTTGTTATTGTAAGGTTTTTCTGATTTATATCTTCGGAGAAATTCTCAATGTATCGGGCATTTTGTTATTTAGTGCAATAAATGTAATCAAAACTTATGTTATACCAATTATTTTTCAAACTGAGCCTTAAGCGAAGTTTTAAAATTATAATGGTTAATGCCGATAGACAATTGAAAAGCATTAAAGAGTATAACGATTTTAAGGCTCAATTCAATTGCTAATCGGTATAAATAGTTGTTGGCAGACTAAAAAACAGGTTTTGTCTGGCAGTTTCGAAGCGCTTAGCACACAAATCCAAAAAATTTCTGGAATACTTGTGCAAGTTTTTAAAAGCTTCGGTGTCATACCTTAAAATTATAATTTAGAAGATATGAAAACGAAGTTTAGTTGGCGTGCCTTTATCAGTTTTGGATTAAGCTGGGCAATTTTAGTAATCCTGGTTTCGGGAGTAATTTTATATGTGGCTCCTCCGGGACGATACGCCCATTGGGTAAACTGGGAGTTGGCAGGATTTTCCAAAGAAGGATGGCAGGCCATTCACACCTTATTTTCATTGGGTTTTATAGTGCTTTCAATTTTCCACTTGTTTTCAGTAAACTGGAAAACTTTTGTGTCGTATATAAAATTGAAATCAGCAAAGGGATTCAACAAGCAAAAAGAATTACTGTTTTCAACTGCTGCTGTGCTGGTCTTCTTTTTCGGCACTGTTTTCTCAATTCCTCCTTTCCAAACCGTAATGGATCTGGGCGAAAGTGCAACCAACTCGTGGGAGAAAACCGAAGAGCGGGCACCTGTACCACATGCCGAACTGTTAACACTGACAGAACTGGCTGCCCAGCTTCAAATGGAATCGGTTGATGAAATAACCCGCAAGCTCGACAGTCATAAAATCAAGTACACCGATGTTCATGCGCAAAAATTGCAGGAAATAGGTGCTGCAAATAATTTAACGCCACAAGAGGTTTACGAGATCATTATAAAACAACCGGCAAACCAGGGTCAGGGAATGGGTGTTGGTAGAAAAACCATTGAAGATTTTTCGAAAGAGCTTAATAAGAGTGTGGATGAGCTGATGCAAATGCTCGATAATAACAACATCGAAGCGAAACCAACAGAAACGCTACGTACTGTCGGGGAGAATAATGATCTTCCACCAAGCGATGTTTATAAAATCCTTACAGAATAATACTGCTTTAGTTTTTAAAGTGCTATTTTTCTAATCAGAATGTCTGACACCGAAATCATAGAGCAACTAAAACAGGGAAACGAGTTGGCTTTTAAAAAGCTGGTCGACACGCATCAGAAACTGGTGGTGAATACCTGCTATGGTTTGTTGCAGAACAGGGAGGATGCCGAAGATATTGCGCAGGATGTTTTTGTGGAGGTGTACCGGAATATCCAGAATTTCAGATCCGACGCAAAACTCTCAACCTGGTTGTACCGGATTACTGTAAACCGCTCGCTCAACCACATACGAGATAATAAAAAGCACAAGTGGTTTCAGGGATTTGAAAATGAGGTAGCCGAAAAGAACAGGGAGCTGTTACAAGCCAAAACTGCCGATACGGATGAGCCGGAATACGACCTGGAAAATAAACAGCGGGCACTAATTTTAAAAGAGGCGATTAACAGTTTGCCGCAAAATCAGAAAGTAGCTTTTACACTGAGCAAATACGAAGAGCTTTCGTACCAGGAAATTGCCGACGTAATGGGCTTGTCTGTTTCGTCGGTAGAGTCGCTTCTGTTCAGGGCAAAAAAGGGCCTGCAGAAAAAGTTGTACAAATGCTATAAAAAAAAGTGCATGTAAAGCGCAAGTTTTTAATAATGAACGTGTCATATAGATAGATACTGAAAAATGAAGTGTAATAATGTACATAACAAGTTGATTTTTTTCCTGGAAAAGGAACTGCCGGTTACCGAAATGGAACAGGTTCAGCAACACCTTGATGAGTGTTCGGCATGTGCCCTTTTTGCAGCGGAAATGAAAAGCACACTCCATATTCTGGAAAGCGATAAAGTAAGGGATGAGAATCCATTCTTTTTTACACGGGTAAAAGCCCGGCTTGAAAAACAGAATAACAAGCAGCCGCTTACACGGCCTGTTCTGGCCAGGGTTTTACAGACGGTGGCATTTTCAATAATATTGTTACTGGGTATTTACGGCGGTTTCAAATTAGGGCAGGCACCAAAAACAGCTTATGCCGATAACAGTTTAAGCGAACAGGAAATGGTTCCTTACTGGAACGAACTGGAAGCCGAGCCCATCGAATCATTTTTAATGGAATAACAAATGGCTACAAAAAATACATATCGCATATTAATCTGGGTAGTTGTAATTCTGGCAGCAACAAACCTGTCGATGGGAATTTCCTTTTGGTACCACAAACAACAGGATAAAAAGGCAACAGAAGAGCAACAGGTTGAGATGCCCTCGGAACAACGGACGCGTTTTTTCCGCGAGCAGTTAAACCTGCAACCTGATCAGGTAGATTTGTTTAGGGAGTTGAACAGAAGCTACAACCGGAGTGCACGCCGGATATCGGATCAGCTGTCTTTACTTCGGATTGAAATGGTGGAGGAAATGGGGAAAGTCGATACTGACACCACAAAACTTGATGCCATTTCAAGCGAAATCGGAACGATGCACAAAACCTTAAAGGATTTAACTGTAGATTATTATCTAGGTATGAAAGCGGTGTGTAATGCAGACCAACAGGAAAAACTAAAAGACATTTTCCTGTCGATGACAACATCAAAAGAAGATGTTTCGTTGCCTCAACGTGGCGGCCGACGCTACGGGCGACAGAATAGAGAGTAAATAACAATTTAAATTTTTAATAAAATGAAAACAAGCAAGTTAATTAACGTTGCCTGGGTGTTCTTTGCCCTGGTGTTAACAACAACAACCGTATTTGCTCAACGTGGAAAAAGAGCAAACACATTACAAAACAATCAGAA
>DASQBW010000448.1:0-6485 GCA_035635015.1 Draconibacterium sp.
GGTTTGGCAACATCAATAGAAGACGGTGGTTTGGGCTTCGATTACAGGATGGCAATGGGTGTTCCCGATTTCTGGATAAAAGTCATTAAAGAAAAATCTGATGACGATTGGGAGGTTGGCGATATTTTTCATCAGCTTACATCAAAACGAATGGACGAAAGGGTAGTGAGTTATGCCGAATCGCACGACCAGGCTTTGGTTGGCGATAAAACGATTATTTTCCGGCTTATCGACAAAGAGATGTATTTTTCCATGCGAAAAGACCAGCCCAACCTGATTGTAGATCGCGGCATTACCTTGCATAAAATGATTCGCCTGGCAACAGCAAGTGCTGCAGGAGGCGCTTACCTCAATTTTATGGGGAACGAATTCGGGCATCCTGAATGGATTGATTTTCCGCGCAAGGGGAATAACTGGTCGTATAAACATGCACGAAGAATCTGGAGTATTGCTGATGATCAGGAACTGAAATTTCACTGGTTATATGATTTCGATAAGGAAATGATTCAGCTGATTAACCAAAATAAAATTCTGACAGTTCCTTCAGTTGATAAAGTAATAGAGAACAAGCCGGATAAAGTATTGGCCTATCATCGGGGGTTATTTCTTTTTGTGTTCAACTTTAACCCTACTCAGTCGTTTACTGATTATGGGATTCCGTTGGGGGCAGGCAAATATAAAATAGTATTAAATACTGATTCGGGGCGATTTGGTGGTCACGACCTGGTAGACGAAGAAATTAGTTATTACACTACGCCGGTTAAAGGAGTAGACAGTCAACATTATCTGAGACTGTATCTTCCGTCGCGAACGGCATTGGTGTTGAAAAAAGTTGATATTCCGAAAGTGAAGTAAATGGCCGAAACAAAATTTCAAACGATAGTAGACGTACCGCAGTTTTCGTGGAAAACAGGCTATAAAAAGCTTAACCTGTTAATGGGTTCGTGCTTTACCGAGCATATTGGAAGTAAACTGGATGAACTGAAATACCCGGTCGACATCAATCCATTTGGTATTTTGTACAATCCGTTATCGGTGGCAAACGGGATTCAGATTTTACTCAAAGAAAGATTATTCACAGCTGAAGATCTGGTTCAGCACAACGGGCTTTGGCATAGCTTTAGTCACCATGGCAGGTTTTCATACAGCAATCAACAAAAAATTTTGGATGAGATTAATACCCGCATTCATCACTCATCAGCCTTTTTAAAACAGGCGGATTTTTTGTTTGTCACTTTTGGAACGGCCTGGATATACCGCTACAAAAGCACCGATAAGTTGGTTTCAAATTGCCATAAAATTCCGGCATCTGAGTTTGTTCGCGAAAGGTTGTCGGTGCAGCAGATTGTTGAAGTTTACCATCAATTGCTGACTGAAATATTCAGGTTAAATCCGGCAATAAAAGTGGTGTTTACCGTAAGTCCCATCCGGCATTGGAAAGACGGAGCTGTTGAAAACCAGCGGAGTAAGGCTGCCCTAATTTTAGCCATCGATGAGCTGATTCGGAAATTCGGAACCGAACAGTGCGGCTATTTCCCTTCGTATGAAATTGTTATGGATGAATTACGGGATTATCGCTTTTATGCCGAAGATATGTTGCATGTTTCGGATGTGGCCATAAACCATATATGGGAACGTTTTCAGGAAGCACTGATTGATGCAGGAAGTACTGAATTATCAAAAGAAGTACTAAAAATTCGCAATGCCATAAAGCATCGCCCAATCAATAAAAATTCGATGGAGTACTATAAATTTCTGCAAAATTTCCTCCAAAAAACGGAGGATCTGGAAAAAAGACATCCGTATCTTAATTTAATGTTAGAAAAAGAATTTTTTAACATACGAATCGGGGAATTTAAGAGAGACGATCCAAGAATTATGAGTTAAATCGTGTAACTTTGTTTGTATAGCAAAGTTTATTGTAGCGACTTAACCTATACTCAATTAATCAAAGTATTAGTGTTATGCATTACCTTCAATTTGATAAAGAACAGTTGGTAAATCTTGAATATTCACTGTTCAAAGAAATATTACGATCAAACAGGGCCGGTTCTTATTTAAGTACCACCTTAAATGGTTGCAATACGCGTAAATACCATGGTTTACTGGTATGCCCCATTGCAAATTTTGGCGGCGAAAAACATGTTCTGCTTTCCTCACTCGATGAAACCATAATACAAAACGATGTGGAGTTTAATCTCGGTATTCATCGTTATAAAGGAGGGACCTACGAACCCAAAGGACACAAATACATCCGAAATGTGGAGTTTGCAGCGATTCCAAAAATTACCTACCGGGTGGGCGGAGTTGTACTTACAAAAGAACGTTTGCTTGTTGAGAAAGAAGAACAGGTACTGATAAAATATACGCTTGAAGAAGCTAAATCGCCAACCACTTTACGCTTAAAACCCTTTCTGGCTTTTCGGAATATTCACCAGCTGAGTAAGGCAAATATGTATGTTAACCGCAAATTCGGAAAAGCAAAAAACGGGATTAAAGCAAAGCTCTACGAGGGATACCCCAACTTGTTTATGCAGTGCAGCAAAACAATGGATTTTGTTGCTGTACCAGATTGGTATTACGATATAGAATATTTGAAAGAACTGAACCGGGGATATGAATACCTTGAAGACCTGTTTGTTCCAGGCTATTTTGAATTGCCGATGAAGAAGGGAGAATCGGTAGTTTTTGCAGCTGGTTTAAAAGAGGCCAATCCCGTTTCGCTAAAGCAACGCTTTACTAAAGAGCTCAAAAAACGTGGAGAAAAAGAAACATTTAACAGTGTGCTGGAACAGGCCGCCCATCAGTTTGTAATGCACAAAGGGTATACGGCAGATATTATCGCCGGATTTCCCTGGTACAACAGTATAACGCGCCAAACATTTATTTCATTACCCGGGCTGTGTCTCTCCTTTAACGATCCAAAACTTTGTGCGAAAATTCTCGATTCGTATTTAAAATTCTTTAACGATGGATTTTTCCCCGATCGTATTAATGATTCAGAGCTTGAATACCACTCGGCCGATACTTCGCTTTGGTTTATCTGGGTTATTCAACAATACTTAAAGAAAAAGCAAAATCCGAAAGGCCTGTGGAAATTATATGGAGTAGTTATAAAACGTATCCTCAACGCCTATGTCGAACAAAAATCGGAATGGATAAAAGTATTGCCAAATGGTTTAGTCTATGCCGAAAAAGGAGATACTGCACTTACCTGGATGGATTCAACAATTGATGGAAAAGCAGTGTTGCCAAGGGCAGGAATGGCTGTTGAAGTGAATGCCTTATGGTTTAACGCCATTTGTTTTGCCCTCGATTTGGCTGATATGGCAGGCGATCAGGAGTTTATTGCAGAGTGGAAACACATGTGCCAAAAAGTAGCCCGATCGTTCTTAAAAACCTTTTGGAGTGAAGGTCATGGTTATTTGGCCGATGTAATTAAAGGTGAGCAATACGAATGGGCAGTCCGCCCCAATATGGTCATTGCCGTAGGAATGGATTATACGCCGCTTTCAAAAGAGCAGCAAAAACAGGTATTGAGTGTGGCGAAACGAAAATTACTGACCAATCGCGGGCTGCGAACCTTATCGCCCGATCATTTACGTTACTTCGGGTTGGTAACAGGTGGGCCAAAAGAGCGGGAAATAGCCAAACATCAGGGAACTGTGCATCCCTGGCTATTGCAGTTTTTTGTTGAAGGTTATCTTAAAATTCATAAAAGGGGAGGTTTGCCTTTTGTGAAAGAAATTATGGAAAGTTTTGAGTCGGAAATGACAGCAAACAGTATAGGAAACATTTCAGAGTTGTATGACGGTGACCCGCCCCACAGTGGTAGAGGGGCAATTTCGCAGGCCTGGAATATTGCAGGTGTTTCCCATGCCCTCGATTTGGTTCAGAACTATACGGAGTAGGAACGTTTTCGTTGTTTCGTTTTTTAATCGATAAAATTGAATAAAGCATGAAGGTATTAATGTTCGGATGGGAGTTTCCTCCCCACATTTCAGGTGGCTTAGGAACAGCATGCTATGGTTTAACAAAAGGGATGTCTGAAATTGACGATGTTAGTGTAACTTTTGTGGTGCCAAAAATTTTTGGTGATGAAGAAAAGAAACGAATGAAACTCATCGGGGCTAACACCATTCCGGTGAACCGCAAGACGATTGGTTTTGATACCGGTTCAAAAGCAATGGAATACCTCGAAGTTGACTCGCCTATACTTCCATATACAAACGAAGATGAGTTTTGGAACTTAAAAAGCCGGCGGTACCCGCGCGAAACAAAATTTGTTCAAGCCGATGAAAATTCACGGATAAAATTTACCGGAGGATATGGTCCGGGATTGTTACAGGAGATAAGAGATTATGCACTTGTTGCAGCATTAATAGCAGAAGATAACCCCTGCGATATTGTTCATGCACACGACTGGCTAACGTATCCGGCAGGAATTGCCGCAAGCAGGGCAAGCGGAAAGCCATTGGTTATTCATGTACACGCTACCGATTTCGACCGTAGTGGAGGTGATGTTAATCCTAAGGTTTATGCCATTGAACGCGAAGGAATGGAAGCCGCCGATAAAATTATTACAGTAAGTAACCTTACCCGAAAAATTGTGATTGAAAAGTATGGAATCGATCCTGAAAAAGTGGTTACAGTTTACAATGCAGTAGAGTCGTTAAGTAACGAAAAAGGAAGTTTACCTCCCAAAGGTGTAAAAGATAAAGTAGTAACTTTTCTGGGGAGAATTACCATGCAAAAGGGCCCCGGTTATTTTATTGAAGCTGCTAAACTTGTATTGAAAAAAATGCAGAATGCCCGCTTTGTAATGGCCGGAAGCGGAGATATGATGAATGAAATGATCGCTCGTGTTGCAGAGCTGGGAATTGCAGATCGTTTTCATTTTACCGGTTTCCTGAAAGGAAATGATGTAAATGATCTTTTTAATATGACAGATGTATTTGTTATGCCATCCGTATCAGAACCTTTCGGAATAGTACCGCTTGAAGCCATGCAATTGAACGTACCAGTAATCATCTCAAACCAGTCGGGAGTGGCCGAAATTCTTGAGCACGCCATTAAAATCGATTTTTGGGATACGTATGCAATGGCCGACGCCATTTACGGTGTTTTAAATTATACATCACTGGCGCAACATTTTAAAAGCGGGGGCAAAACCGAAGTTAATGAGCTTAAATGGATACATTCGGCCAAAGAAGTGAAAAAAGTTTATCAGAGTACTTTGCAGAAAAATTAACCAATAGCTATGAAGTCAATTTGTTTATTCTTTCAGATACATCAGCCGTTCAGGCATCGCCGTTACCGCTTCTTCGATATTGGTAACGACCACTATTATTACGACGATTATTCAAACGAAAGTATCCTCAGGAATATGGCTGAGAAATGCTATTTGCCTGCTAATAAACTATTGCTTGAGCTGGCAAAAAAACACGACGATAAGTTTAAAGTAGCATTTTCAATAACCGGTGTGGCACTCGAACAATTTGAACTTTACGCCCCTGAAGTGATCGAATCGTTTCAGGAACTGGCGAAGACAGGATGCGTTGAGTTTTTGGCCGAAACCTATTCGCACTCGCTTAGTGCATTGAAAGATCTGGATGGTTTAGCAGACCAGGTAAAAAAACACGATGAGCAAATTTTTAATTTATTCGGACAGCGGCCAAAGGTATTTCGTAACACCGAAATGATTTATTCTGACGAGATTGGCGAAAAGGTAGCCAAACTGGGTTATTCGGCCATGTTAACCGAAGGGGCTAAACACGTTTTGGGATGGAAAAGCCCAAACTTTGTTTATGTGAATGCCATTAATCCACGGCTTAAGGTGTTAATGCGTAACTATAAACTCAGTGATGATATTGCCTTTCGTTTTTCTGATAAGATATGGGACGAATATCCATTAACAGCCGAAAAATACGTGGGGTGGCTCGAAAAAATTGATGCGAAAGAAGAGGTTGTAAATCTGTTTATGGGTTACGATTCAATCGGTAACCGTCATTCAAAAGAAACGGGGATATTCGATTTCCTGAAAGCATTTTCTGAAAAAGTAATAGCGAGTAAAAAATTAAAATTCGCAACACCATCCGAAGCCATCAGTGAACTCCAACCTGTTTCTGCTGTTAGTGTACCACATCCTATTTCCTGGTCCGACGAAGAGCGCGATTTAAGTGCATGGCTTGGTAACGGAATGCAAAAAGAAGCTTTTGGCAAACTTCGCGATATGAGGCCTCAGATGTTGAAATGCACTGACCGCGGACTTCAGAAGGATTGGAATTACCTGCAGGTTAGTGATCATTTCTTTTACATGTCGACAAAATATTTTACCGAGGGGAATCCGCACAAGTCGTACAATCATTTCGATTCGCCATATGAAGCATTTATTAACTATATGAATGTTTTGAGTGATTTTAAGATAAGGATAAATGCAAGTGTACCGGAGAATCAAGTGGAAAACGAAATTGCAGCATTGCATC
>DASQBW010000449.1:0-2199 GCA_035635015.1 Draconibacterium sp.
AGCCAATATTGCCCGAAAACCATTGAAGCAGTTTTGGAAATTTGACAAACGAACTACCTTCCAGTGCCAGATCGATAAAGTCCCAATCGCTGTTTCTTACCCACGATACATCCTCATACTGATGTTGCAGGTAGAACAACCACAATCCGGCAATTGCAGCCAGGTACATGATAATTAACTGAAGAATAAGAAAGGTGAAAAAACCGATGGCAAAACTCATTACTACAAACAGGAGGACCAATGCAATATTTGTTACATAAACATTGTTTTTTTCCTTTTGTGTCATCCAGTCCTTTGTATACCTGTTTTGAATGAGAAACACATAGAGCGAGCCAATACCAAACATCGTTACCGGATGCCTGTACAGCCGGTAATAGAGTCGCCTCTTTTTCGAACTGGCCAGATACTCTTCCTTTGTCATGGTCCACACATCTCCAACTCCACGTTTATCGAGGTTGCCAACAGTAGCATGGTGTCTCATATGCATGCTGTGCCACTTATCGTAGGGAGTAAAAGCCAAAATGCCAAACAACATTCCAACAAACCGGTTGGCCTTTTGTGATTTAAAAAACGAGCCATGTCCGCAATCGTGAAAAATAATAAACAGACGAACCAGGAAAGCGGCGGCAACAATTACCAGCAATGCTGTGAGCCACAACGAAACCGACAAACTATAAACCAATAATATCCATACGCCAACATACGGGATAAAAGTATTGACAATCTGCCACACACTTTTTAATCTGTCAGGTTTTTGATAGGAAGCTGATTTTTTTATAAAATCATGCCAGTGACTTGTTCGGGTTGTTTCTTTATGCTGAGTATTCATTTTTATGATCTTCTATTATTAATATTCCATTTCTTTAAACGAATATTGGACTATAGAAGTTCGGCAAATTCTCAACAATTATAAAAGGAAAGAGTTGCAAAAAACATTTAATTGTGCGTCAATTGCGAGTATCGCGAAGCACCGAAGGTATCCCTAAGGGGCAATCTTAAAGTTTTACCGGACACTAATGATTCAGTATAATCTTACTATTTCAAATTCTCTTCAAACAGTTTAAAAATACGTTTGTATTCATCGGTCCAGCTGCCGGGCTCAACAAAGCCATGAGCTTCCACCGGATAAACAGCCAGCTCCCAGTTCTCCTTGCCTAACTCTATCAGGCGCTGGGTAAGACGAACAATATCCTGAAATTCAACATTATCATCAACCATTCCGTGGCACATTAACAAAGCACCTTCCAGGCCTTCAGCAAAATAAATGGGCGAACTTCGCACATAAGCTATGCTATCCTCAACTGGCGTATTTAAAATATTGGCGGTATAACCATGGTTGTAATGCGCCCAGTCGGTAACCGAACGCAATGCTGCTCCGGCCGCAAAAGTCTCCGGTTCATTAAACATGGCCATCAGCGTAATGAAACCACCGTAAGAGCCTCCGTAAAGGCCTATTTTTGCAGGGTCAACTTCATAGTTGTCCACCAGCAATTTTGCACCGTCTACCTGATCCGATAAATCTTTGCCACCCATCCAGCGGTATATTCCGGTGCGCCAGTCGCGGCCATAACCGGCACTTCCCCGGTAATCGATATCAAGCACCGTGTAACCGTTATCCACCAGAATATTATGAAACTGGTATTCACGATAATAGTCGCTCCACCACTTATGAGCATTTTGCAGGTATCCGGCACCATGCACAAAAATAACTGCCGGGCCGTTTTGTTCAGGCGACTCCGGACGATACAACCGGGCATGTACCTCGGCACCATCTGAAGCATTAAATGTTATGTATTCCGGGGTCCGCCATTCGTATCCATTAAAAGCATTGGTAGTAGATTGTGTTACTTGCACGGCTTCCGATCCAGGTTTATTTTTTTGCAAATACAGCTCCCAGGGTTTATTTGCCTCCGAATGACGAATGGCTAAAAATTTCTCATCAAGCGATAGGGTAACTTCGTTTCCACCATCCAACGACGTGATCTGCTTAAGCTCACCACCCCAAACCGGCATCCGGTAAAAATGGGTAACACCCGGATGTTCTTTGTTGGCTATAAAATAAAAGTTCTTTTTATCATTGGAAAGCTGCACTTCCAAAACTTCAAATTCGCCATGCGTAAGTGCTGTTTTCTTTTTGGTAAGGCATTTTACGGCATACAAATGCGAGTACCCGGATTCTTCAGAGTGAAACCAAACCGA
>DASQBW010000450.1:0-4454 GCA_035635015.1 Draconibacterium sp.
AGTGAAACATCCTGGTTGTGCAGAATAGTTGCAAAACTTCCCGAGGTAAGCAACCAAATCCAATACAACACTGGAATAGCCAGGGCCAGAACTTTTAGTGCCCAATACATTTTGTTCCATACGTTTTTAAGTTGAAGGTTCCGGATGTAGATGCCATACACCAGCGATTGCCCGATAACAATGGCAAAATCGTGGCGCAAAATTCCGTAGGTTAGCATCATTATGGAGGCTACCAGGCTAATTTGCCAGTAGATTACCGGTGATATAACCTCGCCTTCTTTCTCCGATTTAAACCACTGCGCTATAGTTCGGATGAAGAACAATCCCTGGGCAAAAAAGCCAAGTCCTATTATTAATATACTTTTCATGATTCGGTGTTGCGGGGCAAATTTAAGAAACCTTACAACATGAATTGAGATGTTGGAAAATAATTACAGTTGGTCGAGTTTTTTTAAAGTTTCGCGAGCTGCATTCTGGTGGGCTTCTTTTTTCGATGTTCCCATTCCTTTCCCAACTTCTTTATTATCAACTTTTACAACAGCTTTAAACTTTGGCTGTTTTAGTTTCTCGTCGGTTTCTTCGGTAGTTTCAAATTCTAATTCCCGTTTGTTTTTCTGGCTCCACTCAATCAGCTGGCTCTTAAAGTTTGAATCTTCCTGCTCAATTTCGTTGAGATCGACAAACTGAGGAAGAATTTTTTTGGTCACGAAAAACTTGGCTGCCTTGTAATCTTTGTCAAGGTAAATAGCACCAATCAGGGCTTCAAGTGCATCGCCGTAAATATGGCTTTTATCGATATTTTTTGTGGTATTCGAATCGATAAAAATATGCAGACCCATTTCGTGAGTTAGCTGGGTGAGAATGGAACGGTTAACCAGTTTCGAACGTGTTTTGGTTAAGAACCCTTCGTCTTCCTGAGGAAAACGGTTGTACAGAAAATCGGCTATAATTGCTCCAAGGATCGCATCGCCAAGGTATTCTAAGCGCTCGTTGTTTACAAAGTTGCCTTGCGAATCAACAATCGAAGCAGATTTATGAATAAACGCAAGATCGTATAAACGCAGGTTTTGAGGGTAAAAACCTAAAAGATCTTTTAAAAACAAATAAAACTCTTTTCGATTGGACGAAAAGAGTTTTACTCGTTGTACTATTTTTCTAACCACAGTAATCTATAGTTTTTTAAAAACTACGGTTGCATTGTGTCCACCAAAACCAAATGTGTTGCTGATTGCAACATTGATTTCCTTCTCCTTGGCTTTATTAAATGTAAAATCTAATTTTTCGTCAATTTCAGGATCTGGTGTGAAGTGGTTTATTGTAGGTGGAACAACACCATTAATAATTGCAAGAACACTGGCAAGGCCTTCAACGGCTCCGGCAGCACCCAAAAGATGACCGGTCATTGATTTGGTTGAACTGATGCTTAGTTTATAAGCATGTTCGCCAAATGTTTTTAAGATCGCTTTCGGTTCTGCAATATCTCCCAACGGCGTTGAAGTTCCGTGAACGTTAATATAATCAACGTCTTCAGGTTTTAACCCGGCATCTTCCAATGCCCATTTCATAACAAGGTTAGCCCCTTTCCCTTCCGGATCGGGAGCTGTCATATGAAAAGCATCGGCCGACATGCCACCACCTGCAATTTCTGCATAAATCTTTGCTCCGCGTGCTTTCGCATGTTCGTATTCTTCAAAAATAAATGCTGCTGAACCTTCTCCCATTACAAAACCATCGCGGTCTTTATCGAATGGGCGCGAAGCAGTTTTTGGATCGTCATTGCGTGTTGAAATAGCTCGCATTGAGTTGAATCCGGAGATACCAGCTTCGTTAACACCGGCTTCAGAACCACCGGTTAACATCATGTCGGCTTTTCCCATGCGAATGGTGTTTAAAGCGTCGATCATGGCGTGCGATGCTGAAGCACAGGCACTAACTGTTGTGTAGTTTGGCCCTCTGAATCCATACTTAATTGAAACTAATCCGCCTGCAATGTTTGCAATCATTTTAGGGATAAAAAACGGAGAAAAACGAGGACGCTCCTCTTTGTAAGCCCTAACTTCCTGATGGAAAGTTTCCAGACCCCCAATTCCTGCACCCCAAATAACGCCTACTCGGTCACCGTCAACTTTTTCCAGGTCAAGGCCACTGTCTTCAACAGCCTGTGCCGCGGTTGCAAATGCATACTGTGTATACAAGTCGTATTTGCGGATTTCCTTTTTCTCCATGTATTTGAGCGGATCAAAATCTTTCAGCTCACACGCAAAACGTGTGGTGTGCAACGTCGCATCAAAGTGGGTTATAGGCCCAGCTCCACTTACTCCGTTCTTTAGATTTTCCCAATACTCTTCAACTGAATTCCCTAAAGGATTAACGGTTCCAACACCGGTTATTACTACCCGTTTCAATTCCATAAATGAATTCTATGAATATAAATTCGGTTGCTAAAAAAATTATTGAGCAGCTTCGATGTGAGCGATAGCTTCTCCTACTGTAGAAATTTTTTCTGCCTCGTCATCCGGAATTGCAAGATCAAATTCTTTCTCGAATTCCATGATTAATTCAACTGTGTCAAGTGAATCAGCACCAAGATCGTTGGTGAAAGATGCTTCAGTTGTTACTTCACTTTCGTCAACACCTAGTTTATCAACGATTATTGCTTTTACTTTTGCTGCAACGTCAGACATAATTCTTAATTTTAATTAATACTAAATTTTGTTTTAAAATAATTCGCTGCAAAGTAATACATTTACGGTTTAAATCTCCAAGAAAAAAATTAAAAAAGATGTTAACGTTAATAGGTCAGACACTATTAATCGCCTAAAATTGAACGGTTTGTTTAAAAGTTCTAAAATGTAAAGAAAGGTTAAAATGAAAGAGAAGAGAATAGCAGTATTTGCCTCAGGGTCGGGAACGAATGCCGAGAATATGTTCAACTATTTTTCTGAGAATGAAAAAATTATGATTGATTCGTTGTGGGCAAATAAGGCAAGTGCTTATGCATTGGAACGTGCCAAAAATCATGGTGTTGAAACCTTTGTGTTTAATCGGGAACAATTCTACAATACCGATGAAATTGTTCAAACATTAAGAAATCGTAAAGTAGATATTATTGTACTGGCCGGATTTTTATGGCTCATACCTGAGAAATTGATTGAAACCTTTACTATTATTAATATTCATCCTGCTTTGTTGCCGAAATATGGTGGTAAAGGAATGTATGGTATGAAAGTGCATGAGGCCGTAGTGGAAAACAAAGAGCCATACTCAGGAATAACGATTCATTACGTGAATCAAAACTACGATGAGGGGAAAATTATATTTCAGGCCAAATGTGAGGTGCACCCCGACGATACGCCTGAAATAGTTGCACAAAAGGTACACGAACTGGAATACCGTTATTTTCCGTCGGTTGTTGAAGATGTGTTGCGTAAAATGGATAATTAGATGAGATTTTGAGCATAATACAGTGCCGGGAGGTTAATTAATTTTACAATCCACTATATCCTGTTAAATAATGTTAAGTGCCAATATCTCAGCATTTCAATAAAATTATATTTGCTGCATGAGTCGAAAAATGCTAATAACATTAATTGTGTTGATGGCGATTGTGCTGTCGGGATTAATATTGGTGCAGGCATCAATGATTAAGTCGGCAGCTGATATCAGGGAACAGCAATTCAATAAGCAAGTGATTAATGCTTTGGCTCAGGTATCCAGGCAGTTAGAGGCAGACGAGGAGAACCTTGCCAGACAGTATGCCCGTGAAGGACGTATTCCGGGGAGCGAGGAAAATGAGTTTGATGATGTTTTTCCAAGAAGGGGTGGTAGCAGCTTGTTAAGTTTAGAATTCTCTTATTCGCAAAAGAATTTTTATGGACAATTGGAAGAAAGCTACAAGATGCAGTATCAGGACACTATGGGATCGGTTAGCGAAATACTCAGCCTTGAGCAATTGATGATAATGAGGCGTGAAAATGAACGCCGCCGTGATGAGTGGGTTCGGGATGTTCAGTGGAAAAATATTGACATACTTTATCTTGACGGCAGACCAATAGAAGAGCGTGTAGATACGCTGCGATTAAAACAACTTCTTGATATCGCCATTAGTCAGGCAAAGATTGACCTTCCTTATAAATATGCTGTTACCAGTGCATCTTTAGGCAGGGTAGCCATCCAGGTAGGAGAGAAGGATTACCACATTGGTAAGAACACAAAGGAGTTTAGCCAGCCATTGTTCCAAAACGATTATGGTGGTGCAAAGGCCAATTACCTAAACGTATATTTTCCGGATCAGAATAATTATCTTTTCAGACAAACCGGTTTAACCATTATTCCTACAATTATATTAACGGGGCTGCTTATAGCAATTTTTGCATATGCCTTAATGGTTATTATGCGTCAGAAAAAATTATCGAGCATTAAAAACGATTTTATCAATAACATGACGCATGAGT
>DASQBW010000451.1:0-3299 GCA_035635015.1 Draconibacterium sp.
ATATTTTTGTTGAGAATATGTAGTTAGTTTTAAATGATTTATGAGGTTTTTCGGATATAAAAAACTCGGCTTCATTTATGTAACTTTTGTCTTCATGCAAGACGGGCAGTTCCTTTTGCATTCGATCAAAAGGAACCAAAAATCTTGTCAATAAATAACCTTTGCTTTTTTTCAATGCAGCAGATTGGCCCGACTGACGGATTTCTGACGAGCCCGAACAAAGTTTGTCCACAGGTCCGCATTTTATCGTTAGCGGTGGCTTTTTTGCCATAGGTATCCCTTTGGGCGAATCCTTTTTCAGCTATAGGAAATACAATTTATTTGCCCGCCTCATTTCTTCCGGGAATGGAAAACGCCAGCAAACGCGATTCGTAGGTGTAATTGACAACTTTACCATTATTGTTGGTTTCGTATTCAAAGCGGTCGTCGGAGATTGTGGCAATCAAATCGAGACCGGCTTTTGAGATCTTACGCAAATTCAGCTTTCCTTTCACACGGTCAGCCAAAAGTACTTCATCGTCATAGGTTTCGTCAGGGTAAATAATGTACATGGTTGCCAGTGTAGCATTGGGTTGTTTGGCACTTATTGATGCGTTGATAGATTTCAGTTTATCGGGCACAATTATCGTTTCGCGCATGGCCAGTAACTCATCGGGAGCTGATGTGGCACTGTTTTCTTCAATAATATCATCAATAACCGGCTCTTTCGGTGTGATTTGTTCAACAGGAGCCGGAACTTCCGTTTCAATATTATTAGCAACTGCGGTTTGCTCGTGTTTTTCTGGCAGTGATACTGGTGTTTCTTCAATTATTTTTTCATGTGCTTTTTCCACTTCAGCAATTTGCTGCGATACGTTTTCTTCAACTGTACTGTTACGATTTACAAGATTAAAAATTACAAGGCCCAAAATTAAAACAGCCGCCACACGGCTTGTCCAGAGCAGAATTGTTTTGCCCGGTGTTTTTTTGTACAGCTTTTTCTTATTCTCAAAAACAATACTTTCATCAGCCGTTAAAATAGTTTTTTGGAAGGCTACAGCCTGTTTTCCCTTTTCGGGATAACTGGCCAGGTATGTTTCAAATTCCTGTTTTTCTTCCTCAGTCAGATCATTTTCGAGTAATGCAATAGCAGCATTGTCAAATGTTTCGCTATTATCGAAGTTGCTTTTATAAAGCTCCGTTTTTTTGTTGAATGCAACCTTTTCGGGCTCCAGCGAAACGGGTTCATAAAGTTCCAGTTCTTGTTTCAGGTCAGGGTTCGCTTTCAAAAAAGCAATAAAGCTATCCAACATCCCATCATTAAGGTTGCCCTCGAGGTAATCGATAAAATATGCTTCGTAATTTGTTCTGTTAATCTCCTTCATGTTCTGCCCCTCTTTCTATGCCACAGCCTCAATGCTGCCAATATATTTCTTCAGAAACAACCTTGCCCGATAAATATACACCTTCACCTGCGATTCGTTTAAATTGGTCAGTTCTCCAATTTCCTGGTAATTGTATCCTTCGTAATCGCGCAATAGCACAACCATTCGTTGAATCTCCGGAAGTTTGTTAACGGCCTCATTCAGTATTTCGCTCAAATCGGAATAATTGCTTTCGCGACCTTCTTCCGGCAAGCTTAAATCCTCTGCAAATGCCGAACGTTTTTCCTTTCGTATGCGGTCTATCATCGTGTGGTAGGCCGTGGTAAAAAGGTACGATTTTACTTTTTTGCCATCCACATTTTCGTGGTTCTTCCACAATTTCTCGTAGCTGTCCTGCACAATATCCTGTGCCGCATGCACGTCTTTTATACTTTTCAGTACAAATCGATACAGACGATCTGAGTAGTTGTCAACTGCAAGGTTATATTCGGTAATTGTCATTTGTTTCTGAACCGTGTTCGTAATATACGACGGACAAGTTCCGGTATAGTTACAGTAGAAATAAAAAAAGCTCCGAATTTTTTCGAAGCTTTATATCTTTTGGGTGTTGCGGTTTGTAACCGCAGTGTTAAAAGCGGATTAAATCCGCTTAACCCGTTTTTTATTCAATTATCTCCACCCAACCATATGTATCGGGTTCGTCGCCGTACTGGATAGCTCGGAGTTTATCGTACAATTTTGTCGACCATTCGCCGGCTTCTTCCTGGTTGCCGTACTTAAACCACTTGTCGTTGTCGTTGTCGTAAATACCTTTAATTGGCGAAATTACAGCTGCAGTTCCGCAGGCACCTACTTCGTCAAACTCGGCCAGTTCTTCGTAAGGAACTCTACGGCGTTCAACCTTTAATCCCATTTCTTCGGCCAAAACAATAAGGCTTTTGTTGGTGATTGATGGAAGTATCGAATCTGATTCAGGCGTGATATAAGTATTGTTCTTTATGCCAAAGAAGTTAGCCGGTCCACATTCGTCGATGTATTTTTTCTCCTTACTATCAAGATAAAGTACAGCTGAAAAACCATGCTTTTTGGCTTTTTTCCCTTCAAGCATACTGGCAGCGTAGTTTCCGCCAACTTTGTATTTCCCGGTTCCTTGTGGTGCTGCGCGGTCGTATTCGCGGTAAATTACCAGGTTGGTAGGTTTAAATCCTTCGGGGAAATAAGGACCAACCGGCATTACAAAAACCATAAATAGGTACTCTTCGGCAGGTTTAACGCCAATTTGCGGTCCGGTACCAATTAACAGCGGACGAATATACAATGCAGCACCCGATTCATAAGGCGGAATAAAATGTTCATTCATTTTTACAGCCATTCGAACGGCTTCCTGAAATTTCTCTACCGGTATTTTTTCCATCAGAATACCATCGGCAGAATTTTGCATTCGTCTCGCATTTTCGTCCATACGAAAAACACGGACCTTGCCATCTTTTCCTTTAAAGGCTTTTAGTCCTTCAAAAGCTTCCTGCCCATAATGCAATGCCGTTGCCGACATGTGAATATTGATGCTGTTCGACGAACTGATCTCTAACTCTCCCCATTTGCCGTTGCGGTAATAACAACGAATATTATAGTCTGTATCGCGGTATCCAAACCCAATATTTTTCCAATCGAGATTTTCCATTGTTTGCTTTTTAAGTCTGCTGTTTTATATTCTATTTGCAACTTTTGTTGCATCAACAAAGAAAGGAAATTTTCTTAAATGAAAGCAGGAAATTAATCATGAAACCCGTTTGTAATAAATGTTTTATAACGTATAGGTAAACTGTAGACTTATGCAGAAACAAGATTTTGCAGTCGTACTCGTAAATCTTGCAGGAATGTCCGGATATTTTTTCAAAATAGCAAAAGTGCAGTTTTATGAAAATAGGCTTATAT
>DASQBW010000452.1:0-8269 GCA_035635015.1 Draconibacterium sp.
GGTATCAACGTTCGATATGTCGGCAGCAAATTACGATGCCAACCGCCACTTTTTCCTGGCGCAGTATTTTCGCGATCACTACAACGAATGGTTGCAAAACACTGCTATTCCGCGTTCGCCCATCACCATCAATAAAGTAGAGGTTTGGGTGACCAACAAATCAAACAACTTCGAAAACTCAAGAAATATTCTGGCTTTTCAGGATCTGGCAGAACATGACCCACACGTTTACAACGATGTTAGCGAGTTCCAGGCTACACCCGGTCTTCCCTATCCCCAAAGTGTTTTCCCTAATAACCAAGCCAATGGTTTATACAGCCAAATGAGCACCACTTACAGCAGTGTGCGCCAGGTTGAAAACATAAACAGTGTTATGGCTCAGTTTGGACAAAGTTTTCTTGGAGGACGCGATTTTGAAAAAATCGAGCAGGCCCGAAAATTGAGCGATTCAGAATTTACCATCAATAAACAGCTGGGTTATATTTCGTTAAACAGCTCATTAAACACCGACGAGGTGCTGGCTGTTGCCTACAACTTTACTTACAACGGTCAAACTTATCAGGTAGGTGAATTCTCAACCGACGGGATTGATGCCCCGAATACCTTGTTCATGAAAATGCTTAAGGGAACCAATCTTTCGCCAGGCAGGCCTACCTGGAATTTGATGATGAAGAATGTTTATAACCTGAACGCCTTTCAGTTAACCAACGATGAGTTTGAATTACAGGTAGTTTACCAAAACGACTCTACCGGAACTTATATCAATTACCTTCCTCAGTCACGAATCGAAGGAAATATTCTGCTTGAGGTAATGCGTTTAGACATGCTTAACTCGCAACTAGATCCGGGGAAAGACGGTGTATTCGACTATATCGAAGGCATTACGGTAAACTCCAGCACCGGACGAATTATATTTCCTGTGGTGGAACCTTTTGGCAGCCATCTGGCCGATTCTTTACAAGATCCATCCTACATCGACATGTACACCTTTCAATCGTTGTACGATTCAACCCGGGTAAAAGCCGAGCAGGATGCTGAACACAATAAATTCAGAATTACCGGAAGCTATAAAGGATCGTCAAGTTCCGACATCGCTGTGGGAAGACCAAACCTTTCACAAGGTTCGGTAACCGTTACGGCAGGCGGACAGATACTTGTTGAGAATGTAGATTATACTGTTGATTATATGCAGGGCAGGGTGAAGATTATAAACCAGGCATTGCTTGAAGCGGGTACACCAATTCAGATAGCTACCGAAAGTGAGGACCTGTTTACCATGCAACGCAAAACCCTGATGGGGACGCATGCCAATTATGCCTTTTCCGATAACTTTAACCTTGGGGCAACCATGTTATGGATGAACGAACGCCCCTTAACTGAAAAAGTAGACTATGGGCAAGATCCAATTTCGAACCTGATGTACGGAATGGATGCTCGTTACAATACAGAAGCTCCTTTTATAACGAAAGCACTTGATGCACTACCTTTTTACAACACCAACACCTCATCATCAATTGATGTAGAGGCCGAATTTGCGCAGTTGGTTCCGGGAAGTTCAAAAGCAATCGACGGTTCAGTTTATATCGACGATTTTGAGTCGACAAAAACCGCCATCGACATGCGTACGCGCTCAGCCTGGATGCTGGCCAGTACTCCCCAGCAACAAAACGACCTGTTCCCGGAAGCCAATTTGAACAATACTTTAGATTACGGTATGAACCGTGCCAAACTGGCCTGGTACAACATCGATCCGTTATTCCTGAGAAATAACTCGTTAACACCTGATCATATAAAAGATGACAGAAACTTACAATCCAATCACTATGTAAGAGAGGTGTTTGAAGAAGAAATATTCCCTGACCGTGAATTTACTCCCGGTGAAGCAACAAACATTGCTGTACTCGATCTGGCGTATTATCCGAATGAACGTGGACCTTATAACTACGATGCGGGAAATTCAAGTTATGCTGCAGGTGTTAATATAGATGGAACATTACGCGATCCTGAATCGCGCTGGGCAGGTATAATGCGCGAAATTCAAACCAGTGATTTTGAAAATGCCAACGTAGAATACATCGAATTCTGGATGATGGATCCATTCATTTACGACTCCATGTCGGAGCACAGTGGTGGTGATCTTTATTTTAACCTTGGTGAAATCTCGGAAGACGTGTTGAAAGACTCCAGAAAATCATTTGAGAACGGCTTGCCCACCACCGCCGAACTAACCAATGTTGACACCACCATTTGGGGGCGCGTATCAACACAACAATCACTGGTAAATGCTTTTGATAACACTGTAAGTTCGCGCGAATACCAGGATATCGGTTTTGACGGTATGAACGATGATGACGAGCTTACCCATTTTCAACAATACCTGAATGAGCTGGCAGCAAAAGTTAACGATGATGCGTTTGAGCAAGCTCGTAAAGACCCGTCATCAGACGACTTCCATTATTACCGGGGTTCGGATTACGACCAGCAGGAATTGGGAATTCTGGAACGTTACAAAAACTTCAACGGCCCAGATGGCAACTCTCCAACTGCAGAAATGTCGCCTGAAAGTTATCCGACTTCCGCTACAACATTGCCTGATATTGAAGACATTAACGGCGATAATACACTGAATGAATACGAGCGTTATTTCCAATACCGCGTAAGTCTTCGTAAAGAAGACATGCAATTGGGCAACAATTATATTACAGATGTAAAACGAAGCCCCGTTAAACTCAAAAATGGCAATGTTGAAGAAATTGACTGGTACCAGTTTAAAATTCCGGTAAATGCTCCTGAGTCGGTTATTGGTAACATTAGCGACTTCAACTCCATTCGTTTTATGCGTATGTTTATGCATGGCTTCGCCGATTCCACCATTCTTCGTTTTGCCACGCTCGATCTTGTTCGGGCTGACTGGCGCCGCTATACCGGTGACATTATTGAAGAAGGAGGAATCCCTTCGGCCAATGCCAATTTCGACATTTCTGCCGTAAGTATTGAGGAAAACGCAAGCCGCGAACCGGTTAACTATGTTTTACCACCAAATGTTTCCAGAGTTATTGACCCGGGCAACCCGCAATTGCGCCAGTTAAATGAACAGGCAATCGAGATGAAAGTAACTGACCTTGAACAAGGAGATGCCCGGGCAGCGTACAAGTCGCTTTATATGGATTTTAGAAGGTACAAAACCCTGAAGATGGATGTGCATGCCGAAGAAATTGAAGAATATCCATTAGACAACGATGAATTATATTTCTTTATCCGTTTGGGTTCCGACTATAATTATAACTATTACGAATATGAAATACCTCTGCAACTGACGCCTCCATGGGTTGGTGTTCCTTATAACAACGACCGGGAGGAAGACCGTTACATTGTTTGGCCCGATGCCAACCGGATAAATATTCCACTTGAATTATTTACTGATCTTAAGTTGGAACGAAACGATGCCATGCGTGTGGAAGGTTCGGATATTTCAATCCAGGATGTTTACGAAGGTTCGCATAATAACTGGAACGATGGTAAGAACCGTGTAAAAGTAAAAGGTAGTCCAAACCTTGGCAACGTGGAAGTATTTATGATGGGTGTTCGCAATAAAAGAGGCCAGCTAAATACCGGGCCAAAATCGGTAACTGTTTGGGCCAACGAATTGCGCCTTACTGATTTCGACGATGAAGGTGGCTGGGCTGCCAACGCCAGGGTTTCAACCCGCCTGGCTGATTTGGGTAGCGTAGTGGTTGCCGGACGTAAACGTACTGCAGGATTTGGTAGTATCGATCAAAACATTAACAGCCGGATGATGGACGACCTGGATGAAATCGATGTATCGGCATCCATCGACTGGGGACGATTCTTCCCTGAACGAGCAGGTGTTCGTATTCCAATGTATTATGGTTATTCAAACAGTACCGCAACACCAAAATACGACCCGGTAAACCCGGATATTGAGCTGGAAGAATCACTGGCACATGCACAAACAAGAAGTGAGAAAGATTCAATTAAAAATATGTCGCAGGATGTGATTGAGCGGAAAAGCCTCAACTTTACCAACGTAAAAGTTGAACCTCAGCGGCAAAAAGAAAAAACGCATTTGTGGGATCCTGAAAATTTTGCGGTTACTTATGCTTACAACGAAACATCAAAACGAAATATTACAACGCAATACAATGTAAATAAATCACACCGATTGATGTTTTCGTACAATTACAGCAACCGCCCAAAACTGATTCAGCCCTTTAGCAAAGTACAATTTTTGCAAAAAGGCCCCTTAAAATTAATTGGCGATTTCAACTTTTATCCACTACCAACACAGATATCTTACCGTACCGATTTATTCCGCAGATACCACGAAAGGCAATCGAGGAATATTACCAGTCCGAACCTGAAATTACCAGCCACTTACGATAAAGATTTCCTTTGGAACCGCTACCTCGATATCAGATATGATGTTACCCGCTCATTAAAATTCGATTTCTCCTCTCGCGGAACCTCACGAATTGATGAACCGGAAGGCCGTATAAATAAAAACGATGACGATTACGAATGGAAACGCGATTCTATACTTACCAACCTTTGGGATCTGGGCAGACCAACCATTTACAATCACAATTTTAATGCTACTTATCAGGTGCCTATCCGAAACATTCGTGCACTGAACTTTATAAGTGGAACGATTCGTTATGCAGGAACATACAACTGGACAGCCGGATCGTTAACAGATAATGATATTAATATCGGAAACTTAATTACCAACTCACGAGATCTTACTATAAGCGGTACTTCAAATTTCCAGACCCTTTTCAACAAAGTACCTTATTTCCAGGAGGTCAACCAAAAATTCAGACGTACAGGCCGGGGAAGGAACAGCCTTAACAGTCGAAGCACCCGTGGGCAAGCAAATCAGCAAACACAGCCTTTGCAACGGGCACAGGAAGAGACTTTCACCAGCAGCATGCGCCTGACTGCCAACCAGGGACAAAACATTCAACACAGGCTGAATACAAAAAAAGTAAGGGTATTAGTTACTGATGTTGAAGGAAAAACCGTTCCGGGCCGAACAAATATTATCGATGCGAATACCATCGAATTTATTCCAGCGGAAGATGCCCAGCAAGCCATGCTGACAGTTACAGGGAAACCCGGAGATCAATCATTTATGAAAGATGTATTGGATTTAACTACCAGAATGGTAATCGGGTTGCGTACTGTAAGCGTTACATACTCTAAAAGTGGAGGTACTGTATTGCCCGGATTCCTTCCCGAACCAACTTTATTTGGAGCCGGAAAATTTAGTGGCGATCCTGAATGGGGTACTCCTGTCAACGATCCGAGACTGGCACCCGGCCTCCCATTCCTTTTCGGATGGCAAGACCGTGACTTTGCCATTAAGGCTGCGGAGTACGGTTGGCTAACCATCGATTCTACCTTAAACCAACCTTACCAGATGAGGGAAAACGAACGTATTAATTTAAGGGCGTTGTGGGAGCCACTACCCGATTTACGTATCGATTTTACGGCAAACCGTTCGATTTCAAAGAATTTCACAGAGTTTTATAATTATGACAATATTACCGGATCTTTTAATGCAAATAGTTTCTCCGAAAGCGGAAATTTCAGCATGTCTACATTAACATTGGGAACGGCATTTTTCTCCATCGGTAAAAAAGAAGTAAAAAGTTCCGAGGCATTTGAAAACATGAAAGAATATCGCAGGACTATTGCTAAACGTCTTTCCGATCAACGTGGCACAAATGGTGGTTACAATCCAAATGCCCCGAACGAAAATTATCCGGGCTACCCCGATGGTTACGGGCCTAACTCGGTAGAGGTGCTGGTACCGGCTTTCCTTGCTGCCTATCAGGATAAAGATCCTGAGAAGGTATCTCTTGGCATGTTCCCTTCCTTAAAATACATCCGCCCGAACTGGAACGTTAATTACGAGGGAATGGTTTCCAGAGTTCCCGGATTAAACAAGGTAATGCGTTCACTGAATTTCCAACATTCTTACCGGTCGAGCTATAACGTTGGTTCTTACGCCACCAACCTGAATTTTATTGCGGGTGAGGATGGATATACCATGGTGCGCGACCTTGCGGATAACTTTGTTCCGGCCTACGATTTTAATTCAGTAAGTATAACCGAAGCATTTAATCCGTTGATTAATATTGATATCACATGGCTAAGCGACCTTACAACACGCGGAGAAATTAACCGCACCCGGAACTTAAACCTTTCGTTAGCCAACAACCAGCTTACAGAGTTCTTGAGCAACGAATATATCCTGGGGCTGGGGTATCGTTTTACTCATATGGATCTGATCATCAAAACAAAAAATTCGCAACGGGCCTATTCAAACGATTTAAATATCCGTGCTGATATCTCATACCGTAAAACAAAAACGATTTTGCGCCAGCTCGATGATGACGCCGATCAAATTACAGCAGGACAAGGTAACTTTACAATTAAAACATATGCTGATTACCGTTTAAGCGATAAGTTCGAGATGCGCGTTTATTACGATCGAATAATTAATGATCCGTTTACATCATTGTCGTACCGTACAACCAATGCGAACTTTGGAGTTAGCTTCCGTTTTACTCTGTCGAACTAAGTGTTAAACCAACCTTATTTGAAAAATGATTTTTTGAAGCTTATGGCAACATTATTTTGTTTTCTCGAAAAAAACTCATTTCTTGCACTTAATTAATAAAACAATGCAAAAAATAAATACAATATGGCTTCCGTGGTGGGGTCTTCTTACGTAAGTTAGGAGTTAAGAGCCATATTGCTATTTTTAAAGATATGACAGGCCTGCTTCTAACTAAAGCAGGTTTTTTTATGCAACAGATAAATAATTATGAGAACAAACAATAACATTTGGTGGTGGCGCAGTAACTTTTTACAACTATCGTGAAGAGAGGATACGGCATTGCAAAAATTAAAAGCGGCTCATCGGATTTCACGGTGAGCCGTTTTTCGTTTAAATACCTTGCTGACAAAATTTTTAGAATATAAAAACAAAGAACAAAACATAAAATACAAGATGGAAAAACTCAATTTTAAACCTGTCGTACGTAAAATACTTGCCGACACCGTAACTCCGGTTAGCATTTATTTACGACTTCGCACGCTATATCCTAAGTCGATATTGCTGGAAAGTTCCGATTACCATGGAACGGAAAATGCTTACTCGTTTATTGCTTTTCAACCCATTGCCGGTTTTACGGTAAACAAAGGCGAAACCGCTATTGAACTCCCCGGAAAAGAGAAACAAAAGTTTAAACTCTCGCACGAACGAAAATTACACGATGAACTCGACAATTTCTTTAAAACATTTAGTGTTGATTCGGATGAAATTGAATTGCCGGCCAACGGTTTATTTGGCTACCTGAATTTCGATGCCATTCAACATTTTGAAAGCATCCGTTTTTCTTCACCAAAAACCGAAGGATACCAAACGCCGGAAGTAAGCTACAGTTTTTATAAGTATGTAGTGGCTATCGATCACCACAAAAACCAGATCCACATTGTAGAGAACTTATTGGAAGGCGAAGAGTCGCAAATGGATTATGTACATCATCTCTTGGTGAACCTGAACTTCTCAACCGCCAGTTTCGATGTGCGTGGTGATGAAAAATCGAACATCACCGACGAAGAATACATGCACATGGTAACCAAAGGCAAAGAACACTGTTACCGTGGCGATGTTTTCCAAATCGTTTTAAGCCGCCAGTTCTCGCAGGAATTTGTTGGCGACGATTTTAATGTGTACCGTGCCCTACGTTCTATTAATCCATCGCCGTATCTGTTCTACTTCGATTATGGGACTTACAGTATTTTCGGGTCAAGTCCGGAAGCAGAGATAAGAATTAAAGATAACAAAGCATACATTCACCCAATTGCCGGAACTTTTAAACGAACCGGAAATGATGATCAGGATCGTGAGCTGGCTGAGAAACTGAGCAAAGATCCTAAAGAAAATGCCGAGCACGTGATGTTGGTAGACCTTGCTCGGAACGATTTAAGTAGAAATGCCGACAACGTAATTGTGGAAACTTACCGAGAGGTACAGTTTTTCTCGCATGTTATTCACCTGGTTTCGCAGGTTTCGGGAGAAATTACCAACGATACCAACTTGATAAAAGTTCTTGGAGAAACCTTCCCTGCAGGAACACTTTCGGGCGCACCTAAGTATAAAGCCATGGAGCTGATCGACAAATACGAAAACCAAAACCGTGGTTATTACGGCGGTTGTATTGGGTATCTTTGTTTT
>DASQBW010000453.1:0-3172 GCA_035635015.1 Draconibacterium sp.
CGTCATAACAGAACAAACGATGGTGGAACAACACGACGTACCACGGATATTTTTCAACTGGCAACTTCTGTTTTATTTCAAAATCCGGTTCAAATGTTTGCCATTGCTCCGAATAATCTCACCGATGTGCCAGCATTTGAAATCGAATTTATGAAAAATGTGCCAACCACCTGGGACGAAACTGTTTTTATAGATGGTTATCCCGGAAAATATGTTGTGCTTGCACGCCGACACAGTGACACCTGGTATTTGGTTGGTGTAAATGCCGGGGAAGAAAAAATTGATTTAGATGTGGAACTTTCAATGTTTGCCGGGAAAATGGTAACTTACTATGGAGATGAAAAGGACTTGATCGGTTTTAAGAAGGAAATCAAAATCAACGACTCAGGAAAGTATAAACTTACTATACAGCCTAATGGAGGTGCTGTTTTAACACAATAAAATAGGTTTATAAAAAAAGCCTGAAATCAACGATTTCAGGCTTTTTAGAGTTTTGATAACTCGTTTTGGTTGACCCGCCAGGGCTCGAACCTGGACTCTTCTGGACCAAAACCAGACGTGTTGCCAATTACACCACGGGTCAGTCCTTATTGTGTCTTTTTGTTAAAGACGGTGCAAAAGTATAAAAAAAATTTATTCTGCAATATGGGGGCTAAATTTTTTTAGCTTTTCAATTAATAATTGCTTCCTAATTTCATTATTATGTTCGCAGCATTCCTGTATAAAAGCTTATATTTGCCTTTGTTCAAAAATATAGCAGATCATGCAACACTCAAAATTAATCAACAACATTCTTGGTTGGCTTGTTTTTTTTATCGCTTGTATTACTTATTTCATGACTCTTGAACCAACCGTGAGTTGGTGGGATTGCGGAGAGTTTATAACAAGTGCATTTAAACTGGAGGTGGGACACCCGCCCGGAGCTCCAACTTTTATGATACTAGGCAGAATATTTACGCTGTTTGCCACCGATGCCACTAATGCTGCTGTTATGGTTAATTCGCTTTCTGCTATAGCAAGCGCAGCAACCATTATGTTTTTATACTGGACGATTGTACATCTGGCCAGAAAACTTTTTAATACCGAGAATTTGAGTGTTGGCGAACAAATTGCCGTTTGGGGAAGTGGTTTTGTTGGCGCGCTGGCTTTTACCTTTACCGATTCATTCTGGTTTTCGGCCGTAGAAGGTGAGGTTTATGCCATGTCATCGTTTTTTACTGCAGTTGTATTTTGGGCGATTTTAAAATGGGAAAATGTGGCGCATGAGAAAAATTCGAATCGCTGGCTCGTTTTAATAGCTTATTTAATGGGTTTATCAATTGGAGTTCACTTATTGAACCTGTTAGCGATACCGGCAATGGGGCTGGTTTATTATTTTAAAAAATATGAATTCTCGTGGAAAGGGGTAGTCTACGCTTTGGCTGCTTCCATGGGTATATTGCTGGGAGTTCAGTACGGTATTATACCCGGTGTGCCTCGTATTGCCTTTGTATTCGATCGTATTTTTGTGAACGGTTTTGGTTTGCCTTTCAACTCCGGAATTCTATTTATGGTCGCATTAATTGTTGCCGGATCGGTTTGGGGAATTAACTATACCCGCAAGAGAAATATGGTGGTTTGGAACAATGCACTTACGATGGTGATCGTAATACTGATCGGTTATTCTTCTTTTGCACTTATTGTTATTCGTGCTTCGGCAAATCCTCCGATGAACCAGAGTGCACCCGATAATGCATTTGCACTAGTTCGCTACCTGAACCGCGAACAATATGGCGATCGTCCATTAGCGAAAGGCCCGTATTACAACGCGCCGCGTATTGGTATTAAAGACCCAAAAGATCAGTACAATAAAGTTGATGGTAAATATGAAATAACCGGAACTATGCCGGGAGGATCGGTTTACGAGCCCAAAATGGAAACTGTTTTCCCAAGGATGTACAGCGATAAAGCAAACCACATTCAGGCTTATAAAGATTGGGGAAAAGTAAAAGGTACACCGGTTCGTGTGCGCAGCGGTGGGGAGGTAAAGACCTTGCAAAAACCAACCTTTGGCGAAAACCTTCGTTTCTTTTTTAGCTACCAGGTGGGGCACATGTATATGCGCTACTTTATGTGGAACTTTGTTGGCCGTCAGAACGATGAACAAGGGCATGGTAGTTTTGATAAAGGGAATTGGGTGAGTGGTATTTCTTTTTTCGATGAACCTAGAGTTGGCCCACGCGATAACATGCCCGAATGGATGAAAAATGATCCAAGCCGTAACGTGTACTACTTCCTGCCTTTATTGTTAGGAATTTTGGGAATGTTTTTTCAATACAACCAGGGTAAAAAAGGAAAAGAAACATTTGCAGTAACCTTGTTGCTTTTTGTATTAACCGGTATCGCCATTGTTGTTTATCTTAATCAGTATCCGTACCAGCCCCGTGAGCGCGATTATGCTTATGCAGGATCGTTTTATGCATTTGCCATCTGGATTGGACTGGGAGTACTGGGCGTTTATAACGGGCTAAAGAAAATAGTAAAAGGAGTACCCGGGGCGGCCCTGGCTACTGTAATCACGTTGGTTGCTGTACCCGGCGTTCTGGCATCGCAAAACTGGGACGATCACGATCGGTCGGGAAGATATATGACACGCGACTATGCCAAAAATTACCTGGAGTCGTGTGCGCCGAATGCGATCCTGTTTACCTATGGCGACAATGATACTTTCCCACTTTGGTATGTTCAGGAAGTTGAAGGTGTGCGTCCGGACATAAAAATTGTAAATACCAGTTACCTCGGAATGGACTGGTATATTAACCAACAACAATATGCCAGCTATGAAGCCGATCCTGTTCCATTTTCGTTTACAAAAGATAAGTACTATATGGGCCGTATGGATGCTGTCCTTTTTCAGGAGCGTATCGACGGATCGGTTGAACTGAGTGAAGCCATGGAGTTTTTGGGGAGCGATGATGCGCGCACTAAAGTAAGAGTAACCAGCGGAGATATGATTGATTATCTACCATCACGCGAATTTCATATTACGGTTGATAAACAAAAAGCTGTTGAAAGTGGGACCGTTAAGCCAGAGGATGCCGGTTTAATTGCAGACAAGGTGACATTTAAAATTACAAAAAGTATGCTCACCAAAAGTGAAATGGCTGTGTTGAACATGATTGCAGCCAACAAC
>DASQBW010000454.1:0-2705 GCA_035635015.1 Draconibacterium sp.
ACCGAATCGTTGTTAATGATTACTGCAGGCGTATTCTCCCCCAGAGTATTCAAAATGGTTTCTTCGCCGGCAAAATGCGCCCCGAATGGCACATTCGGAATATCCTGAAGAAAAATCCAGCTCTCCGGAATGGTACGAACATCGATTTTTTCACCGGTTACACTGTAAGCCATCAGATAAGGCGTTTGTGTAAGAATGATAGAATTGATGTGCGGGAAACGTTTGTAAATCTCCTGGTGCAGCCAGGTAGAACGACTCGGAATTTTTCCGGGTTCACGTTTACCGTCTTTAATCTGCACAATGTCTTTTAACTGGATGTCCCAACGCGCTACATTGGTTGGGGTAATCAAAAAATCATCGCCCTTCCACCGTACCGAAACTGTTCCGTATGAACTGATCATCATTCCCTGATCGCAAGCACGTAAAACAATGCGTTGAATCATTTCGCGAATAGCGCGTTCTTCCGAAGGATGCTCCACTTCCTTCATCTCAGGCAACAAACGCGGAATCTGACTTTCGAAGTCATCGATTTGTTTGTCTGTTAAATATTTTGGCTCCCCAATTGTACTTCCGTTAATTAATGTCCGGGCACAAAACTCCATTGTTTCAAAACGTTGAAAAGCATCGCTTAAATTCTTTCCACCAACTACAGTTCCGTGGTTTTCCATGATAACGGCATTTACACCTTTTTTGAATTCCCCGGCAATTATGTCGCCCAACTCCTTACTTCCGGGCAAGGCATACGGCGCATAGCCAATGGGCCCGCAAACATGTTTTGCCTGTGGGATGACATTTGTATTCGGAATTTGGCGAACAATACTAAACGAAACCAGTGCCGGTGAGTGAGCATGAATTACCGCTTTAATCTCCGGGCGGCATTTATAAATAGCAATGTGAAACGGATACTCCGACGAAGGCTTATGACGCCCTTCGATTGATCCGTCTTTTCTGACACAGATAATATCCGAAGCACGTAGGGTTCCTTTGTCAATGGCCGAAGGCGTTACCCACACGTCGCCATTTTCGTCTATTACCGAGATGTTACCGCCGGAAGTAGTCGTCAGTCCTCCTCTGTAAATCTTATCGATGATCAAGATGATCTGATCGCGCGGATGCATCCATTTCGTATTCAGTTTTCTCATTGCTTCTATTTTAAACTGTTAGTTTTTTGTTTTTTCTGACTTTACTCCCTAATTCCCAGGTCGAGTTTTGCCTCGTCAGTACGCGACAAGGTATCGGCAATAACCATTGCGGCACCCAACGCGCTGGAATTGTCAATCTCTGAGATCAGAACTTTTTTGGCAGGGAAATTTTTTTTCAGCAACCCTATAAATATCGGATTGCGTGCAAAACCGCCAGAAATATAAAGAATTTCTGTTTCATCATTTTCCGGAACAACCAGTTGAATACTTGTTACACAAAGTGTTGTTAGATCGATGACTAATTTGGTGTAAGCTTCTTCATAATTTGCAAACACACTCAAATCAACCGCCTTCAGTCCATCATCAAAGCTTTCCTTTCCATCGGGGAAATATACGGAGGTATCGCCGAATTTGTTCGAAAGACCGGTCACCAGTTTTTCATCATTCGTCATAGTCTTAAACGCATCGCCGGCTTCATCAAAATGATTGGCCAGGTTTTCAGCCCACACTTCATGGAAATGTCCCATAAACAAACGCGAAGATTTTACCTGCTCTTTATTTGGTGTGAGGAAACACAAACAATCCTGTTCCAACTCACCGGCAGTTAACGGTTCCTCGTTGTATGGATTCATGTTTATACACCACGTGCCGGTTGAAACAAGAATAAATTTAGCCGGACTGGCTTTTAAATAAGGCACCAAAGAGGCCGAACTATCATGAATACCGGTTCCTACTTTTACTTCCTTACCGGCAATGTCTGCCGGAAAAACCAGATCGTTGTTAATAGGTTCCGGCAATGCAATTTTATTATCCGAAATCCACTGATGGTATTTCATTTGATCGAAATCCCACATAAAGGTGTGACAACCAATTGATGTAGGTTCCGAAACAATTTCGTATGATAAAGTGTACAACAAATATTGTGGGAAATGCAACACCGATTTTGCCTTTTCGTAAACCTCAGGCTTCTGGTCTTTCAACCATAAAATCTGAATTCCGGAATTTAACAACAGCCCTAATGCCGGACTGGCAGTTTTTCTGCAAAATTCATTCTTCCCGCCGTACTGCTCAAAAAGACCCGCTGCAATCGTTTCAGGAATCTCCTTTAAATAGTTATAAACCGGTGTCAGGCGTTGCCCATTTTCATCCAAAAACATCAACGACGCGCCGTAAGTTGAGAAATTCACACCTTTCAAATCGTATTCGTTACCGGCAACAATTTCTTCCAGACTTTTACTGATCCAAGAAGTTATCAGATCGATGTCGTCGCACTCAAATCCATCATCATCAGTTATCACCGGAAACTTTTCCTCGTGTTGTTTTACAACTTTGAAGTTGCTGTCGAATAACAATATTTTTTTATTGGTTTTACCAATATCGAAAACGGCTATTACTTCGGTCATTTTTTATGGGTAAAAAAATCCTCTCCTGCCATTTCTGTAGAAGCGGGAGAGGATTGAAATTAGAAGCTAAATTTATCTATTTAGCAGAACATCTTTTTCGTATTGTTGGATTTCTGCAATGTAATCCGTACCGACCGGAACACCTTCCTGTAAACAGTAG
>DASQBW010000455.1:0-2078 GCA_035635015.1 Draconibacterium sp.
GCGAACAGGGGCAGATGATTATGGAACTTCTGAAAAAACTAAACGATGAGGGAATGACCATTATCCAGGTAACGCACTCCGAAGAAAATGCAAAATACGGGAACCGTATTGTTCGTTTAAAAGATGGCTATTTGAAGGAAGACGAATAGGAAGGATTAATAACTATGTCATTTCGAACGCAATGAGAAATCTGTAGCTGCAAATCAGATAGTAGCAGATTTCTCATTCACACTTCACTCGAAATGACATTTTAATATAACAGCAAATGATCCTGAAAGTCGTTGTAAGAAAGCTGCTGTTGCACCCTTCCTTAAACCGGGTAAAGCTTTGAGGTATGAGTAGCGAGGATTTCGTAAAAGCGAAATTTCCCTTTTTATCCAACTAAGCCAGGTTACTATTGGTATACATCTCGCGGAATCTTCCCGGGGTGGTTCCTTCCATTTCCTTAAAAACCCTTGAAAAGGAGGCGACCGAACCAAAACCAGCCTGCTGGGCAATGTATTCCATTGTGTATTTATGATTAACAGTGGAAAGCAATAATTGCTTGGCTTCGTTAACCCGGTATTTATTCACAAATTCATTAAAATTCATGCCAAATTCGTCGTTTATTAATTTCGAGATATAGGTGCGGTTGGTGTGCAGTAGCTCGCATAAAGAACTTATTCTTAGGTCGTTAGTTCGGTATATCTTTTCTGATTCAAATATATTCAAAAGACGTGCTTTTAAATCAATTCTGGGCAAGAAAGTGTCTTCTTCTATTGTTTTATCCTCTTCTTGCTCATAAAGGGGCACAAAAATCTGACGCTGCATATTGCCTTTGTATCCAACCAGAAAAAATATTGTTGTAAAAAAAACAGAAGGAATTAAAAGTGAGAGGTTGTGACGAACGAAATAACTCCTTCCAAGCAGTGCAAAAATTATTGCTGCAATTGATACGGCAAAGGCAGTGATACTTAGGTTTCTTACCCAATTAATCTTCTTGCCCTCAGTGTTTGAAAAGTAGTCGTTAATTACTTTATCGTGTTTTTCGGCAATACGAATAATAAGTATCAGATAAATAATGGTTTGTAAAATAAAAACGATTCGGCTTAACAGGAAATTCCAACCTCTGATTCCGGGCAAACTATTCAAACTAGTATCTTTTAGGTTTGATTCTATTAGAATATGTTTTACATAGTAAATGCGTTGTTCCGGAGTAAGAAACAAGGTTAATAGTATTGTAGTTAGCCCAAATAAAGTTCCGGGAACGAAGTGATACAGATGTTGAGGGGCTTTAATGCGTATGGTTGTTAATTTAAGAATGTATGTATAAAACAGAGGGTAAAGCGACAAGCCGGTATATAAATAAATGCTTTCGAAAAAGGAATACAGGTGGTACAATTTTGAAAAAAATAGCGCATGAGAAACGTACAATAAGCCTGCAAACAGAAAAAAAAGCCCAAGTATCCAACGTGAATTATTAGCCGATTTTTTGGGCAGCAGAAACGTAATACTCCAAAACAGGGTCACATAAATCGGAGATAACAGAGCAATAGTTTGAATCATTTGAAACCTTACTAAACTTAGGTTGCAAATTTATGTTAATTACGGGACATTTATACAATATGAACTCATTTTTTACGATTTGAGTATCTGTTTTTACAGAAGAAACCCGAATTTAGCACCTCGTTTTTGAGGTATACAGAACATCAAAATATCTGGTAATTCTTCAGTAGTTATTTATGGAGCTATTGTAAATTACCAACCCTCTTATCTAAATAAAAACAATGTTCTAAAAGGTGGTTAATTAATTAACCACCTTTTTTCATCTTATTTTGCAGTATTGGAATTTACAACTTTACAGTTTGTATGTCTATGCTTGCAGGCTCAAAACCTTCACCGCTTATTTCCAGTTGCATTTCTCCTGCTTCTTCAAGCGATTGTACGGTTACTACCAGCTGGCCGCTAAAAGCTTTCATGGTTGGCAGATGGAACATCTCGAGAGAAGTAGCATCTCCGTTACAGGCTACTTTGTATTTACCTGCACCGTTTACCTTAAAGTTTAATTGGTTGGTAGCATTCGGACAAAGGTTGCCATC
>DASQBW010000456.1:0-1542 GCA_035635015.1 Draconibacterium sp.
CATTGAAACATCAGAGTTTAAAAGATACTTTTTATTGTTTGCTTCCCGTTTAAGTTTACTTAACCGTAAATATTTTGATTCCCAAAGAAAATTAAACGAACTTGAAAATAAGATTAAAGAACAGGAAGGTATTATTAATAATCAACAAAATGTAATTGAAAACAACAATAAGAAAATCAGTGAACAAAACAATGCGATAAAGTTATTACTTGACAGTACTGAAAATTTAGAAAACAAAAATATAGTTCAATCAAATGAATTATCACAAAAAACACTTGAGAATCAAAATCTCCATATTTTGACAAGCAATTACAAGAAATCTTTGGCAGAACATAAAAAAACAATTGAAGATTTGGAAAGAAAAATACAATTGCAAAAAGAAGAAAATAATAGAATTAGAAATATAAAATGGTATCAAAAATTGACTGGAAAAAAGTAAATGCCAGCCGTTAACACGGTACATATTGCAGGGCGGGTTCGGTAGTGCGCCAACTGCGGATTCTCGCATCGCAGTTCCGTGTCCTTCGGACAGGAACGCTCTCCGAAATCCGCCCCGACAACATGTACCAACCGTTAACAATAATGTAAAAAAAAGCCTCAGCAAGTTACCAATCTGGTAACTTTTGTTTATCTTTGCCCTATAAAGATTAAAAATGAGAGTAATAGCAAAAAAGATTCTTCGTGACTTTTGGGAAAAACATACCGACTCGGAGCAACAATTAAAGACTTGGTATAAAGAAGCCTCAAAAGCAGAATGGAAGAATCCAAATGATATAAAAAACGAATATGCAAAAGCTAGTATCTTAAAAAGTGGACGTGCAGTATTTGATATATGTGGAAATAAATATCGTTTAATTGTTGACATAAACTATGAAAGACAATGGATGTTTATTCGATTTATTGGGACACATAATGAGTATGATAAAGTTGATGCAGATAAAATTTAAAATTATGAATATTAAAGCGATAAAAACAGAAGAAGATTATAATCAAGCACTACAAAGACTTAAGGAAATATTTCATGCTCCAGTCAATTCTGTAGAGGGAGATGAGGCCGAAGTATTATCGATACTAATTGAGAAATACGAAGATGAAAATTATCCAATTGAAGCACCAGATCCAATTGAAGCAATACTGTTTAGAATGGAGCAAATGGATATGACAAAAAAAGACTTAGCTGAGGTACTTGGGTATAAAAGTCGAGTATCAGAGATTTTTAGTAAAAAGAGAAAATTAAACATTACAATGATTCGCAAACTTCACGACAAAATGAATATACCCTATGAATCATTGATTACAAATTATTAAACACTATTGTTAACATTTTGTATATTCCATAGGGGTTTCAGCGGTTTTCGAGCTTCGTAGCTTTTATCAAATTAAAGTGTAACGGTCGACAGTGACGCTCTCCGAAATCCCCTACGTAACATACAATTTACCGTTACCAACAATTATAAAAAAGACATGAAACATCAATTAATTTATTTAACATCCGTCTTAATACTGTTTGTTAGTTGTCAGCAGAAAAAGTCTCATTACGAG
>DASQBW010000457.1:0-1547 GCA_035635015.1 Draconibacterium sp.
CAATACTAACAATACAAAAATTAATGAATCATGTTCGGTTTAAACGAGATTAGCTGGAAAGAATTTATTCAGTTTTTAGTTCTGCTTTTACTTGCCTGGTTTGCCGTGGTACTAATTATAGCCTGGTTTAAAACCTTAAATAAACAGGGTAGATTATTTGAAGAGGGTCACCCGACGAAAATGTCCTTTTCGGATGGAGTAGAACCCATATTCGTGACATCCTCAGATTTCCCCTCCACATTGATTTCCTCAATCTCTGAAAATTCTATTCCCTTGGAAGTAAGTGTCTACGAAGAGATTGGCCCGGATGATGGAATTCATATCGATTACCTGCTAAACGAGTTAACCGGAAAACTGGAAAAGATGCTTCCCGGGATTCAATATCAATAATAACATTTAATCACAAAAAATTATGAGAAAACAAATGCATGCGGTTTATCGCAGGGGTATGGCAGCTATAGCCATGCTAGTTTTGGGAGTGTCTAATGCAATGGCACAAAGTTCAGCAGGAATCGATCAGGCTACAACCGAGGTCAGTTCCTATGTGGATCCGGTGGCAAACCTGATTATTGCTATCGGAGCAGTAGTCGGTCTGATCGGCGGTGTACGGGTCTATATCAAATGGCAGAGTGGGGATCAGGATACGCAAAAGGCAATTATGGGATGGTTTGGTGCCTGTCTGTTCCTGATATTGGTTGGCGTGGTAATTCGTTCATTCTTTTCTTAGTCAGTTTAACTATTAAAAAGTGACCTTCTGTTTCTCCCCTTCGAGGGAATCAGAGGGGCTTAACTATGAAAACTTACACCATCCAAAAAATCGATACGAACCTGTACATTAAAGGATTTTCCGGGCAGCTGGTTTACCTGGCACTTTACGGAATACTTACGGCACTTATTCTCTTTGTAGTACTCTATATCGCAGTCGGAACTTTTGTGTCCGTAGTGGTTTGCGTACCCGCCTTTTTTGCCTGGCTCTACCGATTGAATCGTATCCAGAGAAACTACGGACACAGAGGCTGGCATAAAAAACGAATTGCCCGCCAGCTCCCTGAATTTATCACGATTAAACAACGCATTTGTCAGCATTAAAATGAAAAGAAGTCCCGGAAGGGATGAGTTACACGAGTTACGAATAAAAATAAAAAATAATAACGAGTGAGAGTAAAACCAATACAAATCAGTCTGCCTGTGCTGGGTTTTGACGGAGATATCCTGATCTCCAATAACCTGGATATGGGCTTCGGACTGCGACTATTTTTACCCGAGTTATTGTCTTGCAGTACTGAAAAATTATACATGCTTCACGATACCTTTCAGCGGGCAGTAAATATCCTTCCTGAAAACACGCTGCTGCACAAACAGGACTTCTTTTTCCCCGAATATTTTTCTACAAATAGCAATAGAGCACTGAAGAAAGTATCCAGTTTAACAAGCAACTACTTGGAGCATTTTCAGGGAAGAAGCTACCTGAAACACGAATGTTACCTCTATGTGAGTCTGCTGAATACCGGCCTAGTGAAAAACTACCTGGGCTCTTCGCTGATCCT
>DASQBW010000458.1:0-2601 GCA_035635015.1 Draconibacterium sp.
GACAAGATGATTTATATCTTCTTGGTTTGTAGCATCACAACTATAAATTGATTGTAAATGTTTAAGACCAAAGATAAATTAACATGTTCTTTTTTCTTTTTATATAATTTTTTCAGGCTTAATGTTAACATTTGTATTTAATTGTAAGTTTGAATTACACGATTAACACTATATTGAAAATAAAAAATTGATATGAGCCGGTTTGCCAGAATTTTTATGTGGATTTTGCTGTGGATTGCCATATTTGTAGCCATTGCTTATTTTTTGCCAAAAACTGTTTTTGTTAAGCGAAGTACTGATATTCAGGCTCCAACAAAAACTGTTTATGCACAACTAATTGATTTGCATCAATGGGATCACTGGTCGCCATGGAAGCGAATGAGTGAGGATGTGGATGTAGTGTACAAAAATCATGGAGTTGGATTGGGCGGCGGTTATACCCTTCAAAGTAAAAAGAAAGAAAAAAGTGGCGCTACGATTGAAATAAGCGAGGTTAATCCGTATGAAAAAATAGTGGTAAAACTCGACTTCGAGCAGCGAGGAGAAGCATTGAGTAGTTTTTTGCTGACAGAAAAAGGTGAAGAAACTACAATTACCTGGACATTGACCTACGATGTAGGTAATAATCCGTTTGCGCGGTGGATTGGATTGCTGATGAAAAAAAGTATGACCACTGATTTTGATAATGGCCTGGTAAAACTTAAGGCTCTTTGCCAGGTGATTGATAAAGAGCAGGAATACGTAATAACACTCAACCCGATTGATGAAATGTTTTACGCCGGTATTCGCAAAACGGTACCTTTTATTGAGGTAAGCCGCGAGATGAGTGATATGTATAGCGAGATCAGCATATTTTTAGCGCAAAAGGAAATTGAAATGGCAGGTATACCTTTTGCCAGGTATCACCTGATGGATGAAGAAGAAATTGACATGGAATGTGGTATACCCATCGAAGAGGATATGGAAGGGAGTGCGCAAGTAAAAGTGGATATCTTTCCTGCCACAATATGCGCCAGCCTCGATTATCGTGGCGACTACAGTAATTTACAGGAAGGCCATCTTGCACTGCAAAAATGGGTTGAAGCTCACGGATTTAACCTGGCCAGTGCACCAATGGAAATTTACCTTACCGATCCACAGCAAGAACCCGATCCCGAAAAATGGCTAACCCAAATTTGCTATCCGGTTGAACAATAGGTTGAACCTAAATTCTACTTGTTATAAATCAATTGGTTAAAAATACCTAATCGGAAGGGCTATGTCTCAATTCTTACTAAATTTGTAGCTTTAAAATTTTTTGAGAGTGGAAGAGAAGAAGTTTTTTAATAAACTAAAGAACCAATACCGGTTAATTATTTATAACGATACCACGTTTCAGTCGGTGTGGAGTATGAAACTCTCGCGGCTTAAGGTATTTACAGTAACCAGTTTAACATCGGCGATACTTGTTATTCTGGTTATATTGCTTATCGCAACAACCGGCCTTCGCGAATATATTCCCGGTTACCCAAAAGCGGAGTATCGGCAAATGTTGGTACGCAATGCTTTAATGGTGGATTCGCTTGAACAGGAACTGGCAAAACGCGATCAGTTTTTCAGAACGATTCAAGCTGTTCTAGGTGGCGAAGTTCCTGAAGATGAATTGGCAACCCCCATTGAAATAGAAAATAATGAGGTAGAATTTAAAGCGTACAATCACGATTCTGTTTTTCAGGATAAATTACTGGCCGAACAGCTGAGCCTTTCCATTCGCGATGAAGAGCAGAATGTTACACAGATGAGCCAGATTCATTTTTTTGTTCCGGTAAAAGGAGTGGTTTCAGAGCATTTTAAAAATACACCCGATCATTTTGGTGTCGATCTTGTTAGTGAACCCAATGCCCGGATATCATCGGTCCTCGATGGAACTGTAATTTTTGCGGGCTGGACACTCGAGACTGGATATGTGGCTTATATTCAGCACGAAGCGAACATGATTTCGGTATACAAGCATAACGCAGAATTGTTAAAGAAAACCGGTGAAACAGTTAAAGCAGGAGAAGCAATTGCAATAATCGGAAACACTGGAGAATTATCAAGTGGGCCACACCTGCATTTTGAGTTGTGGTACGATGGAAAAGCACTTGATCCGGAACAGTACATTGACTTTTAAGATGAAGAAAAGAATAGCAATTCTTGGATCTACCGGATCCATAGGAACCCAGGCACTTGAGGTAATTGAGCAAAATCCCAAATTGTTTGAAGTTGAGGTGTTAACCGCAAATAACAGTGTGGAACTCCTCATTCAGCAGGCCAAAAAGTTTCAGCCAAATGTGGTTGTTATTGCCAACAAGGGCAACTACCGACTGGTTTCTGATGCTCTCGAAGATGAAGACATTAAAGTTTATGCCGGAGAAGAGGCTTTGAACCAGGTGGTGGAAATGGACACTATCGATTTGGTATTGACGGCAATGGTTGGTTATTCAGGGTTGATTCCAACCTACAATGCGGTAAAAGCCGGAAAACCAATTGCTTTGGCGAATAAAGAAACGCTGGTTGTTGCCGGCGAAATCATTACAAAAGCAGCTCGCGAGAAACAGGTCGATCTGTTGCCCGTTGATT
>DASQBW010000459.1:0-2783 GCA_035635015.1 Draconibacterium sp.
GTAATTGCCTGCGCGACAGCAAATATGTAGATGCCTTACGAAAACTGGATCATCAGGTGATAAAAATTCCCATGTATTTGCCGCTTTTTTCCGATGAACATGACATCTCCGATATCCCGATTTTTTATGGTGCCATCAGTACTTATCTCAAGCAGGTTTATCCTATTTTCAGAAAAGCACCGGCTTGGTTCGATAAGTTGCTGAATTCAAAACCCATGATGAAAATGGCTGCTTCTATGGCAGGTTCAACCCGTGCAAAAGGTCTGGAAGATATGACCATTTCGATGTTGCTGGGCGAACAGGGCGAGCAAAAAGAAGAATTGGAAAAAATGGTTGATTGGATTGCTGAGCATTGCAAGCCCGATGTTATTCATATTTCAAATGCTTTGTTACTTGGTTTAGCCAAACGTTTGAAAGAAAAGGTTGGTGTTCCGGTAGTTTGTTCACTTCAGGATGAGGATGTGTGGGTTGATGCCATGCAACCGCAGTTTCAGCAGCCAATTTGGGATTTAATGCATGAGCGCGCCGAAGATGTGGATGCCTTGGTTGCCGTCAGCAATTATTTTGCCGATGAAATGAAAAAGCGCATGCGTCTGGAGGATAAGAAGGTGCACACATTTTACCTGGGCGTTGATGTGGAGGATTATCCATACATCCCGGTTAAGGAGAAACCGAAAAATGTTGGTTATATTTCAAGAATGTGCCACAAAGACGGTTTCGATATTGTGGTGGATGCTTTTATCGAATTGAAAAAGAAAGCCGGCTTTGAGGAGGTGAAACTGATTGCCACAGGAGGTTTGACCGGTGATGATAAAAAGTTTTTTAAAGAGCAAAAACAGAAGCTGAAAGAGGCTGGTTTGCTGCACCAGTTTGAAGTGGTGGAAGAGTTTGAAGGCGCTGCCCGTCACGAATTTTTTAAGCAGGTTGCTATGATTTCTGTACCGGTTCGTATAGGAGAAGCTTTTGGTATGTATTTGTTGGAAGCAATGGCATCGGGAGTTCCGGTAGTGCAGCCTGCATTAGGCGCGTTTCCAGAGATTGTTGATGTTTCTGGCGGCGGTATGATTTATGCGCCAAATACACCTGAAAAATTAAGTGAAAGCTGGGCAGAACTGTTAAATGATACTGAAAAACTGGAAAAATTGAGCCTGGCCGGATATGAAGGAACCGGAAAGAATTTTAATATACATAACCATGCAGCCGAAATTGTTGAGCTGTATGAGAGTCTGAAAAAATAAACTTAGCGTCTTTGCGCCTTAGCGGTAAAACGAAACATAATGCTATTACAACTAAAACAAATTTCAAAAGGTTACGGAGAATCCGGCACTCACAGCTTTCGTCCGGTGTTAAAAGAACTGGATCTTGAGCTGGAGAAAGGACAAAAAGTGGCAATCATAGGACCAAGCGGATCTGGTAAAACAACTTTGCTGAACCTGGTGGGGGCTCTGGATACACCCGATTCCGGTGAAGTCATGTTTGACGGTACCAACATTACCGGGTATAACTCAACCCAGCTGGCAGCCTTTCGAAACAAAAACCTTGGTTTTGTATTTCAATTGCACCATTTAATGCCACAGCTGAGTTTGTGGGAAAATGTGTTGCTTCCGCTTTTACCGCAAGGAAAAGTTACGAAGGAACAAAAAGACTGGGCAGAATACCTCATTAAAAAGGTTGGTATTTCAGATCAGCGTAATCAGAAACCATCAGAAATGTCGGGAGGTGAGTGCCAACGCACTGCAGTGGTTCGTGCGCTAATCGATAAACCTGAGTTGATTCTTGCCGATGAGCCAACCGGTGCATTGGATGAGGCCAATGCCAATGCACTTTCTGAACTGCTTGTTCAACTCAGCGAAGAGGAAGGCGTAACGCTGGTTACAGTAACTCACTCAGCAGAGTTAGCCCAAAAAATGGATACAAAATTCACACTAAGAAACGGAAAACTGGAAAAAGAATAGTTTCCCCTTTAGGGGAAATGTCCAAAGGACAAAGGGGTATGACCAAATTTCAATACATAATAAAATCTTTTCTACATTATTTTAAAGCCAATTTATTGGTGGCAATTGGTGTGGCTGTCAGCACGATGGTGTTAACCGGCTCGCTGGTTATTGGCGATTCGGTAAGGCACAGTTTAACCCAGGCAACCTTTTATCGTTTGGGCGAAACAACACATCTGGTTGCGGTAAAAGAGCGCTATTTTCGTAAGGAAATGGCTGCGGAGATGGAAACTGCAAATCCTGATCTGAAAGCTACTTCGGTGCTTTTATTGGAGGGAATGGCTGTATCCAATGGTGGTCAGGAACGCGCGAATAAAGTACAGGTAGTTGGCGTTAATGCTGATTTTGAGGAGATCGCAAATACTCAGTTTTTTGCAGAACTACAAAATAGCGAAATTGCCATAAGTGAAAACCTGGCAAAACGCCTGCAAAAAGGCGCCGGCGATAATATCCTGGTTCGTATAAAGAAAGCCAGTTTAATTCCGATGAACGCTCCGTTTGTGTCGGCTGAAGAAACAAGTGTGGCTTTGCGCGCAACCATAAAAAAGGTTGTTAGTAAGGAAGAGTTGGGGCGCTTTAGTTTGAAAAACTCGCAGACGGCACCGTACAATATATTTATGTCGATTGAACGCCTCAATCGATTAATGGAATTTGAGGGAAAGGCGAACCAGATTCTGGTTTCATCGGAGTTGGAAACAGAAGTGATTTCAGAAGTGGTGAATACCTGTTTAACGCCTGCCGATGCCGGATTGACATTGAAGAAATTAGATGATGGGCGAGAGGTGGAAA
>DASQBW010000460.1:0-6476 GCA_035635015.1 Draconibacterium sp.
CTTGCAGAGTTGCCGTTTACGAATGCAACGGAAAAACCTACGTTTCGATGCTGAACTCCGGCCTCTTCTCGAAATTGTTGGGAAACAAAATAAAAACCGTTATGGGGGCAGCCAGCGAAGAAATTAAACAAATTCTTGCCCCCGTTATCAAGTAAGTATAACCAATAATAAAAAATACCATGAAAAAACTATTGTATTTAATTATCCTTACAGGATTTGTAGCCTGCAACTCAGGAACGAAAAAAAACACCGAAGTAGCTCAACCGGAACAGATAGTTGAAACCACTATTGATATTGGCGGATTACATTGTGATGACTGTGTAGCCTCGGTAGAAAAAGGCGTAAATTCCCTGAATGGAATTGAATCAGTAAAAGTTACACTCGCCGATTCAACTGCCATTATTTCATACAACGCGTCGGCTGTGTCTATTGATGAAATTGAAAAAAGCATTGAAAAGCGCGGATATACTATAAAGGCTGTAAAATAAGACCCGACAACGGTTAAACAACTACTGTTCACAATGTTCTGGTGATAACTAGTCGGGCTTTTCGGCATAATATTTGTAAAATTCCGTACATTGCATAAAAGCCATAGAGAACAATGAAAGAGAATTTTAAAAACGGAAAACCGGAATTACAAGAAAAAGGGCCAGTTTGGAACGTTAAAGTTGACATTCCAACTGCCGTTTCTGAAGATTCCATCAGGCTTTACAAAAAAGCCCGGGAATTGAAACTGAAAGTAATTTTGAATTAAATAAAAAGCTTTAGTCATTGATTAAAGCTTTTTTATTTAGAATAATGTAAGAATTTAATATTGTTTCCCGATTTAAAACGGGAATCCTAAACTAAAATGATAACGAGTCGCGTTATCCTGATTATTACCCGAAACCAGCAACTGCATTGGCCCCAGTAGTGAATCGTATTTTAATCCAAAACTATATCCCCATATATTATCGCCAAATGGCTGAGTTGTCAGATGATCAAACAAATCTTCGTAAGTATTGGCAGTGGCAGCTACATTAACTTTTGTAGTTACATATAGTCCCGAAGCAATTTCCCAACTTAATGATGATTTTGCAAGCGCATAGTTATAGGTGTAAATTTCGGCCAAATTGAAGCCTGACAAGTCTTTAAACTGTAGTTTCCCGGGACCAAATTGCGCCCCGCCTAACATATAAAGCCCGTTGGTACCGGCATCTTCTGTACTAAAACCTGCCCCAACTTCGAAATTATAGGTAAGCTTGCGGGCAAAAGTTTTATACCAGTTATGATCGATTGTTAAGGTGGCATAAGGATCATTAATTTCTCCGATTAAATAATCTCTTGGTTCGCTGCTGTTCAGTTGCATGTCGCTGTTAGCCGACAAAATATGCTGAAATCCAATATTCAGTTTTATACCTCTTTTCGGGAAATAAAGGTCATCGGTAGTATTTACCTTGTAGTACAATTCATATCCCCAGTCATGCGATTTCAGGTAATCGAAATCAGCTTCCGGATAAATGGATTGCAGATCTGCACGTGGCGTTAAACGATTGTATTTATAGAATCCATTGCCTCCTAAAAGATGATTTAATCCGAATAAGTATTCCAGTCCGTAACCTCCTCCAAAATAACCTCTTTTGTAATTCCCAAGCCGTTTGCCTTCATCATAAAAAGGGAGTTTATAGCTGTACGTGTCCATAAAGAAATAATCAGTAAGGTGTTGTTTCCTTCCAACAAATTTGTTTAACTTAATCTCCATGCCAGGATTTTCGGCAATGTTTAAAGAGATTAACATACGTGTTGCAGGAGCAATCATATTACGTAAAGTAAAATTGGTGGTTATGCCAACTCCCAGATCGTCGTCGTAGCGAGGAGCGAGTTTAACCATTGCCCTTGGCCTTTCTTTTACATGGAAAATCAGGATATAACCTTCACTATTCCCATCTTTTTTTAGCGAATAAGTGAGTTTCCCGAAATGCATGGAGCCATACATAAAATCAATGGCTTCCTTAATATCTTCAGCGCTAATCCGATCGCCAATTTCTATTCCTGATTTCGATAAAACAAAATTCTCGCTCAGATAATTCAGCCCTGTTACTTTCATTCCGGTAATCCTGATCTTTTCAGGTTGCGGAATTCGATCCACAGCCTGATATTTTAAATCAAATTTTTCGACAAGAGCTTCAATTTCCTTCCATTTCTTACGGGCAGCACCTTCGCCAATTAGCTCAATTTCCTGTCCTTTTACAAAATCGGCTGCAGAATAATCGTGTAGATCCGGAATGATCAATACATCGCATTTTGCAAACTGTTCTTTGGCATCAACAATTCCACCAAGCGCTATCGACCGTTGTAAAATATCTGTTATTGTCTGAATGTCGTCGACCTTTACATCTTCCTGAAAACCAACATAAACACCAATAATTATATCGGCCCCCATGTTAATGGCTTCCTGCACAGGAAAATTGCGGGTGACTCCTCCGTCAATTAAAAGCATCGAATCCATTTGAATGGGTGAAAAAACGGTTGGGATCGACATGCTGGCACGAATCGATTTCACCAGATCGCCCGAGCTGTGCTCAATAGTTTCTCCCGAAATCATATCAACCGACATACAATGAAATGGAACAGGCAACTTGTTAAAGTCTTCTTCTTCGGTGAGCGGCCAAAGTAGTTCGGAAAAATACGCTTCAAGGTGCTGCCCATCTATAACACCGGCAGGAAGATTGAACCTTTTATCATGAATCGGAATCTCGAAAAGGTATTTCTTTGTTTCGTTCTTTTCATCCATGGCTACACTCAACAACCTTTCTTTATCGGTTAACAACAAATCCCAGTTGGCATTTTTATTGATTTCAGAAAGTTCTTCGGCGGCATAACCAACCGCGTACAAACTGCCCATAATACCGCCCATGCTTGTACCGGTAATAATATCGGGGCTAATTCCAGCCTCTGCAAGCACTTTAAGCACACCAATGTGCGCCAACCCCTTTGCTCCACCACCGCTTAAAACCAACGCGATTTTGGGTTTTTCGGCATTATTTTCTTTTTGTGAATAAACAGGAAAAACAGCCAGTAAAAAAATTACAATGACTCCTAATTGATAAGTTGTGAGGATCGAATTTTTCATGGCCGAATGGTTTCGTTAATTTCCTTGTTTCCTGTGCTAAAATAAATTCCGGGCCCAAAATCAGTTCATTAAAATCCGAACCAGATTTATTTTAATCGTATGAATTTAAGAAATTAACCAATTCGTGCACATCTTTCTTTGATGAAAATGGATATCCACCATTGGTTTGCAGTGAGTAAATATTGTGGTATAAAATACTCTCTTTATGGGGTGTAGCATCTTCAATCATTGCAATTGCTTCCTGAAATAACTGGTCTCTGTTCTTCATTCTATTTCGTGTTTAACTGACAAATATATTATAATCTTATAGATAGCCCCAGTAATTTACTTATTTCCCTACCCATTCTTTAAACTCTGTTGCCTTTAAACGGCTAATTGTAATCAGTTCATCAAATGGCGGAATTAACCGAAGGATCAACTTTCCTCCAAAATGATTTTCGAATTTTCGGATGGCATTTATATGCACAATAGAACTCCGGTTAGTACGAAAGAACAAATCCGGATCGAGCTGTTCTTCCAGCTTTTCTATGGTTAAGTCAATCACATGCTCTTTTCCCTTAAATGTTACTGCTGTTGTTACCCGGTTTTCGGTATAAAACCAGGCGATATCTTCCACATCAAGTTTAAAGTACGATGTTGCCCCACTTATCAGGAAACGCTTCCGGTATTTCTTTTCTCCTGAAGTTATTGCCTGCAGCAACTCTTTATAATCCAGAGCACTCCCAAGCTTTTCGTTTGATGCCGAAACCATATGTTCGAATTTTTCGATGGCCAAAAGCAACCGGTCTTCTTTTATAGGTTTTAGTAAATAATCGATACTGTTTACCTCAAATGCACGCAAAGCATATTCGTCGTAAGCGGTAGTAAATATTACCATACTGCTTACATCTGCCTGCTCGAATATAGAGAAACTAATACCATCGGTTAGTTGAATATCCATAAAGATGAGGTCGGGAGCAGGATTGCTATTCAACCAGGCAACTGTGCTTTTTACACCTTCAAACCATTCAACAATCTGCCAATCGGGTCGCAGCTTTTCTGCCATTCCCTTTAGCAAACGATAGTTATGAAGTTCGTCTTCAACAATAATAACTTTCACTTTTCACCCTTTTTAATCCTACAATAAGCTTCGACCATACCATTTTGTGGCGCAATATCCGAGATATAATTCATATTTTCTGTAACTCATATCGCATTCACAATAACGGTACTTTCACTTCAAACCGGATCTCGTCGTACTGAACTACAATTTCCTTTTCGGTTAATATCTCATAACGCCTCACCAGGTTCCTTAATCCGGTTTTGGTTGAATATGAAGCCTCTCTGCGATTTAGACTGTTGGCAACTATTAAATAATCACCCTCAACGTATACCTTGATATGAAGCGGTGTTTCACGGCTTGTAATGTTGTGCTTTATGGCGTTTTCAATCAGAAGTTGCCCTGTTAACGGAGAAATTTCTTTATCAAAAATCGTACCCGGCACCTGGTTGTCAATGTTAATTCCATCTCCCAGGCGTTCTTTGTGCAAGGCACAGTAAGCCTTCATGAAATCCAGTTCATCGGCTAATTTCACCAGTCGTTTATCTTTACTTTGCAACACATACCGATACACGTCGGTAAAGTTTTCAGTAAACTCGATTGCCACTTCCGGATCGTATATTATTAACGATTTTAATACACTCAGGTTATTAAACAGAAAGTGTGGATTTAACTGGTCTTGCAACGAGTTGTAATCCATGCGCAACTTTTCGCGTTTCATTTCGGCAATCTGTTCCTGCGAATCGAACCATTTTTGGGTAAAGCGGGCGATAGTAAGTGAATTAGCTACCATTTGTACAAATACCAAACCCAATATCAAACCTAAAATTACACTGGGGCGCGAATCTTCAAGCGTCAATTTTGGGTCGATAAAAAACATGATCACCCGATGCGCAAAGAAAAGAAACAATATACCCGCACTGATTTGCAGAAAAAGCCGCAACTTTATTTTTTTAGGAACCGGAAGAAAACGCTCCAAAATATTATCAAGAAAAATCTGCACCTCGGCCGCAGCGTTAAAAGCCACAATTACCACCACGTAAATTACAAATTGAATGCTAACATCTTCTTCCGGGACATGCGTAACATAAGAAATAAAATGCAACACCAGTACAGCAAAAATACTATTAATAATAAAGCGCCCCAAAATACTAAGGGGTTCGTAGCTAGGCAACCTCATTACAAGATTCTGTTTCTTTTTGCTATGTAGTTCCAAACACTTCATCCCTTTTTAATCGGTGTTCTACTTTTCCTCTTCAGGCATATACAGGTTTCCTGTTACACTTTGCCATTTGGTTTTTAGTACCTCGAAACTGGCAATTGTTTGTGTAAGCTGTGCTTTTGCCTGCACCCACTGCGTTTGTGCATTCAACATATCAGTGGTGGTATTTAAACCCACCTCAAAGCTTGCCTCGGTTTCGTTCATACTCTCCTCTGCTTCGGCCACACTTTTCTGTGCCAAAAGAATAGATTCGTAGGCTTCCTCCACCTGCACTTTTACCTGCATCACTTCAAGATTAATCAAATCATTTGTATGTTGCAAATCGGTTTCGGCCTGTTGTACTCTTAATTGGGCAGCACGTTGTTTCTTTTTGCCCTGTCCCCATTGAAAAATGGGGATGGAAACCTGTGCCGCCAGCATGGGTTGAAAATCGATATTTTCGCTCAGATCCTTTACCCAGTAACTGGTATATTGTGCGCTAACACCCACAGTTGGCAAATAATCGGCGCGTGTAATTCTGGCATCCAGCTCCGAAATCTCCTTTTGTTTTTCAAGAATTTTAAGCTCGTTTCTTTGGTTGCCGGCTTGTGCTGTCCCATCTGCCAGGTTAAACAATTTTACTTCAGAACTGGCATCATGACTAATCTGTACATCAGTATCTAAAGGCTGACCCAAAATCTGGTTCAGATACATTTTGGCCACTTTTAATCCGTTTCGGGCTTTTATGAGATTCAAATCGGCCTCGTTTTTCTGCACCGTTACACGAAGCTTTTCACTTGCCGGCTGTAAGCCAACTTCGTACATCGCTGTCATTTGGTCTTCCAGCTCGGTAAGCATTTTTATGTATTCTTCGGCAATAATTATATTCTCTTGAACGGTTGCTACCTGCCAAAACGCCTGATCGGTTTGCTCAATTACCTCTGAATATTTCATATTCAAAGCCATATCAGCAATAGAAACTCCGGCATCGGCCTGCTGGTTAGAGTAACGAATTTTCCCGCCAGCATAAATAGCCTGGTTAATTTCAAAAGCACTGTTTATAAGCGTTAAACTACCAAGATCAATATTCGTTCCCGGCTTCCAAACATCGCTGGTTCCCGAGA
>DASQBW010000461.1:0-2773 GCA_035635015.1 Draconibacterium sp.
GTCCAGAATTGTTGAAATCTCGACCAACTATGGTAACATGCAATTCAAGCTTTACGACGACACCCCAAAACACCGCGACGCTTTTATTGAATTGGCCAATGATGGTTATTACAATGAAACCTTGTTTTACCGGGTAATTGAGAATTTTCTCATTCAGGGTGGTTCTAAAAGTTCGCGGAATGCGCCGCCCGGAAAACGAATTGGTTACGGCGATCCGGATAAAACGGTTGACGACGAAATTCTGAAACATTATTTTCATAAAAAAGGTTCCCTTTGTGCTCCGCGTCAGCCAGATGAAATAAATCCGTTTAAGCAATCCGATATCTCGCAATTCTTTATCGTGAAAGGAAGTGTGCACACCAGTGGTGCACTTGATACCATGGAAATGGCTGTGAATGTTCCTATCCGAAACAAGATTGTTGCGAAGTATATGACACCGGAAGTCAGAGAACAGTTAAAACAGTTGAAAGAGGAGAAAAAGGTAACAGAATTCAGGGAGATTGCAGACAAGATAAAAGACAACATTGAAACTGCTTATAACCTTAGTCCTGATATCCTCGAATTTTCGGAAGCGCAGCGCAATACATATACTACAGTGGGGGGCTACCCTGAGCTGGATGGCAAATACACCATTTTTGGTGAATGTATTTCGGGGTTTGATGTCATTGATAAAATTGCTTCCTTAAAAACCGATAACAACGACCGGCCATACAACGATGTGAAAATTAAAGTTAGTGTGATTGAGTAGTGTTATGGTAAAACAAATTCTTTTCATATTACTTGCAGTGATTTTTCTGAGTGCCTGCGGAAACAAAGAAACAAAGCAGGCAGAACAGAAGAAGGCACCAGAAACAAATCAGGAAACAGCTGCCGTTGAACAATCGGATATTTGGACACAGATGATGTCGTCCATTGCAACCATAGATTCGTATGACGGAGACAGAATACTGGAGTCAGGTCAGGGCTTTTTTGTGGGAGAAGATTTGTTGGTAACAAAATATTCGCTGGTTAACCAGGCAACGAATGTTGATGTTCAGCCATTTAACGAGACAAAAAAATACACCGCAAAGCGCTTTGTAGCATTCGATCGTATTAACGATTTAATTGTATTGAAGGTTGACAGTATAAAACGAGAGCCCATCGAACTAAACAGAGATTCGTTACCAAATTTTGCCAAATCGATTTATGTGGCACCAAAAACAGGAAAAATTGTTCAGCTCTTTACGGCTAAAGTATTAAACCTGACAATGATTAGTGGAACCAGATTGTACCGGATAACAAACCGGATACGTAAATCGCAGTTTGGTGCACCAATTTTTGTTTCAACAGGTAAAGCTATCGGAATAGCATATTCAGCAACCGTAAATTACGAATCACAAAGTTTTGCAATACCCGCCGGGTTTATTGCCGAAATGTTGAGTAAGAAAAAGGATGTACCAGAACCGCTTGAAATGCTGAAAAATACTTCTAACGAGAAAATTGCAGCAGAAAACCGAAAGATTAAAGGACTGGTACTCGAAACCGATGCAGGTAACATAACCATAAAACTTTTTAACGAAACACCTGCATATCGCGATAACTTTATTCGCTTGGCAAAAGAACATTATTTCGACAGTTTATTGATACATCGTGTTATTAAGGATTTTGGTATCCAAAGCGGTGCGGCAGATACGCGGTATGCGAGGCCCGGCGATAATGTTGGATGGAAGGGGCCGGGCTACACTATCCCTGCGCATGTTGTACCCGAATTGTACCATAAACGTGGAATGATTGGTTCACCGCGCAAGCCGGATACTGAAAATGAACGTCGCCGCTCAGATGGTTCTCAGTTTTATATTATTTCCGGGCGAAAATACTCGGACAAGGAACTTGATGATTTGGAAGAAGCAAATGATTATAAATTTTCCGATGAACAGCGACAGATATACAAAACGGTGGGCGGTGCACCGCATCTCGACGGAAGTTATACCGTTTTTGCGGAAGTTACATCGGGTATGGAAGTAGTAGATAAAATCGTACAAGTGGAGACTGACCGGCGTTGGCGACCAATGGAGGATATTCGGCTTAAACGAGTTCGGATTTTAAAATAATTCAGCCACTTCCATATCTTCTCTTAGCCACAATGTTTGCAGCCCGGTTTTTTCAGCACCCCTAATGTTCTTTTCAAGATCGTCGACAAACAATGTTTCTTTCGGGTCAATTCCGGAAAGACTGATCACTTTTTCAAATGAACTGACTTCAGGTTTACGGTCGTTTATTTCGTGCGAATAGTAAACAGCCTTAAATAATGAGGGAAAAGCAATACCATATTCTGCCTTAAACCAGGAATGTAACCTTTCAATATGAATTTGGTTGGAGTTGCTAAAAAGGTAGATGTTATAATGCTTGCCAAGTTGCTGTAATGTTTTTACCCGCTGTGCCGGAATATCCAGTATCATGGCGTACCAGGCATCATCAATTTGTTTGTCGGTAACGGTGGGATTATTCAAAAGTTTTCGCACCCTGTTTCTGAAGTCCTGCGGACTGATAATTCCAACTTCCAGGTTATAAAAAACAGGATCGGCATAAGCATTTTTATGGTCCATTAATTCCCCATCACTGCCAAGCTGCTGAAAAGCTTTGATTGAAGCGCCAAAATCCAGATTTAAAATTACTCGGCCTAAATCGAAAATGATGTTTTTTATGTTTGAAAGGTCTGCTTTCATTTTTTTAATTTTATTTTACGAAAATAAGCAATTTGTAAAAGCTTTTTAATTTCATCTTAACCCAGAAT
>DASQBW010000462.1:0-1502 GCA_035635015.1 Draconibacterium sp.
GGCAAATAGGGAAGCAGCCTTTGTTTTAAAGGAGATTGTTCCAATGGATTCGCCATTGGTAGATCCAACCCGTGTGCCGCATTTGCCGGGATTATCCGATGCCGGTCATTGCCGCGAATGGGAAGCCGGTGTTCCCATAAATTTGGATGCAATCCGCGATAAAGACGAAAAATACTGGGACGACTACAAAGGCACACCAAAGGCTTTTATTTCAACAGAAAGTGCTTTGCGGTTGTGGTCCAATCGTTTTGGTGACTACACGGCAGTGCGCTTTCCCACCGAAACATTTAGTGAGGATGTTTATAAAACCGAATTTGCTGTAGCTATTTCTCCTGCCGATTTGGGAATGATCGTAGAACCCATTCGTGAACAGGGAGTGCACGCTGCTCAAAACGGTACCGATTTTAGCGGACTGTTCATCGGATTAAGCTTCTTTATCCTGGTTGCTTCAATCATTCTAACCGCATTACTTTTCCGTCTGAATCTTGAAAGCCGTTCAACACAAATCGGATTACTTGTCGCTCTTGGATTTAAGCAAAAACACATCCGAAGTTTCTATCTGTCAGAGGGGTTTGTGGTTTCTCTGTTTGGAGGAGTTGTTGGGCTGGTGATTTCTTATTTTTATACCACGCTGGTATTCCGCATATTAAATTCGTTGTGGTTCGACATTGTTCGTACCAATGTGCTCGAAATTCAATTGTTGCCATCAACATTGATAATAGGACTGGTGATCAGTTTGGTGGTTTCGTTGGCTGCGATTGCCATTTCATTACGTCGCTTTCAAAAACAAAAAGCTGTTGAATTGCAAAAGCAGATAGCGGTTAAAGAAAGCCACCTGAAAACACGTCTGCTGAATGGTGTGTTGTGGGGAGCATTAGCAATGTCGGTTGTAGTTTTTGTTATGCAATTGTTTGCCAGACAAGCCGATGCTTCAATGTTTTTTATGGCAGGCGGATTAATGCTGCTTGGATTGTTATTGCTTTTCAGAAAGTTGTTGCAAAACCGTGAAGCTAAAAAATCCCGCGAATTTCAGTTTAGTCAATTGTCTGCCATAAATCTTACCCGAAATATCAGTCGGTCGACTACCATTGTTACGCTTTTTGCTTTGGGAACATTTATCGTTATTTCAACGGGTTCGTACAAAATGGATTTGATCGCCGGCGCGAACAAAAAAACAAGTGGCACCGGAGGATTTATCTATTTTGCCGAAACTACCATGCCCGTTCTTTTTGATATTAATAATGAGGGGAAAAGGGCAGAAGAAGGAATTTACCAGGATTTTAATGTGGTGCAGTTCCGCAAAGTGGATGGCGACGATGCAAGTTGCCTGAACCTGAATCGTATTGCACAGCCTGCAATTTTAGGTGTTGATGCTGAAAATTTGGCCGGTCGTTTTGATTTTGCTGCAAAAATGAAAAATTTGGAAGCTGATCCGTGGCTGAGTCTGGAAACTGATTTTGATGATGGAACCATTCCTGCCATAGCCGACCAAACTGCTGTCT
>DASQBW010000463.1:0-2695 GCA_035635015.1 Draconibacterium sp.
CGTTAAAGGCATTCAAATGGATCTATCAAAAATCATTAAATTATTAACTGAATCTGAAGTTGAAGTAATCGTCAGATTACTTTCAGTTATCCATAATATTTTAGCGCCTGGATTCATTATTATTTTCATATTCCACAATGATGTATTCCTAAAAACATCAACCGCAAAACTGGTCTTATTGTCTTTTTGTATTTCAATTCCAATTGTGTATCTTCTGTATTTTCTACTTGGGAATATTGTTGTCAGAGAGCCGATTGATCCAAGTGATCTTAAAAAGAAAAGAGTCATAAGAATCCAATTACTACTAAATTTGACAATTTGCATTATTTTCATAAACACAATTATATTCTTACTGCCAAAAACCCTAGCTGTATTACTCGTGCTCGTAGGTTTTACTTGTTTAGGCTTTTTTGCAAAGGAATCGCTTGCTTATAAAATTTCCAAAAACAACAACGCATAACCAACCGCTGCAGAGGGACGGAAAAAAAGCGGTGGTGTTCGTAAAACTTTAAACTAGCTCAACCGGCACAGCGCCGCCCCTGAGCTTTATCCGTTAGAAGCAAACAACCATGATGGACATTAAGGAAATAGTTGAGAAAAACGATACGCGTTCTGGCCGAGTCTTTGATTTTTTTGTGCAGGTCTTGATACTGGTATCTATCATCACATCTTCAATTGAAACACTGCCTAATTTAGAGGTCGACACAAGAAGACTGCTTCAGTCAACTGAAACCGTCGTTGTGGTTCTGTTTACACTGGAATATTTGCTTAGGCTATACGTAGCAGACAGAAAGATCAGATATATTTTCAGCTTTTATGGACTTATCGATTTGGCAGCAATAATACCTTTCTACATTTCGTCTGGTATTGATCTCCGTTCATTGCGTATATTTAGGATGTTACGCCTTTTCCGGCTGATGAAACTTTTCCGTTACAGCAAAGCAATACGCAGATTTTCAAGAGCCTTCTCAATCGCAAAAGAGGAAATTGTACTTTTTGGCGTGGTAACTATTATGCTTTATACCTTTCAGCTGTGGGCATCTATTACTTTGAAAACGAGGCCCAGCCTGAAGCATTTAAAAGCATATTTCATAGTTTATGGTGGGCTGTGGCAACATTAACAACTGTTGGCTATGGAGACGTATACCCTATAACAGTAGGTGGCAGAATCTTCACCTTTTTTATATTAATGATTGGCTTAGGGATAGTTGCTGTTCCAGCGGGCCTACTTGCGTCGGCGCTTTCAAAAGCAAGAATGGAAGATCAGGAGGTGGATTAATAATGGGCCAATGTGTGTACTGTGGTGAACCAGCTGGGTTTTTGAAGAAAACACATAAAGAATGCAAACAACGTCATGAGCGGGGGAAGTCTGAGATTATTTCACTTATTGGCAAGGCCGGTTCAGAAGGCGGTGATTTGAAGCGCCTAGAGTCATCAATTGAGCAAGTTGCCTCATCTAGTCATATAGTTGCATCAATGATAAATTCTCTTGTCGTATCAGGTTGGGAAAAAGCTGTTGATACTGCATTTGATGATGGAATTCTTACAGAAGAGGAAGAATCTGCATTAAGTGAGTTGAAGCAACATTTCTCCTTATCGCAACAAGAGCTAGATAGAAGCGGTGCGTTTACAAAAATCGTTAAAGGGGCTGTGCTTAGAGATATTCTTGATGGCAAATTACCAGAAAGAGTACATATTGATGGAAACTTCCCTTTCAATTTGCAAAAAACTGAAAAAGTTATTTGGGTCTTTCAGGGCGTTAATTACTACGAAGAAAAGACAAGAACTCGTTATGTTGGTGGTTCTCAAGGTGTAAGTATTCGGATCGCCAAGGGGTTGTACTATCGTACGGGAGCGTTCAAAGGAGAGCGGGTTCAGACATCTGAGACCATTCACGCTGATACGGGGTTGCTGGGTGTAACAAACAAGCATATTTATTTCGCAGGCACATCCAAAAGATTCCGCATCAATTACAACAAAATAGTGGCTTTCGAACCTTTCTCTGATGGTATTGGCGTTCAAAGAGACGCACAAACAGCAAGGCCGCAATCGTTCTCTACTGGGGATGGATGGTTTACATACAATCTAATTACAAATTTGGCTCAGATGTAATGGCTTCTAACACGTATCAGGCCCCCGGCCGTCAAAAAACAGATAACGGGGTCTACCATCGAATTTATGCAGATGGCGGGGGGGCATTTTGGAAAAAGTAACAATTCAAGACCTGACCCCGAAAAGTTGAATCCTGACGCCTTCCATGCGCTCGTTTTGGCTTCAGGAGGAGTTCCCCGAGATTTCTTAAACATTTTTGTGGAGGCTATATCAGCTTCGGTAGCTGTAAAAGATACTCGCTGGCTAACGCCAACGTATATCTGGAAAGGCGCGAGTAGGTTGTCGTATAGAACCAAGCTGACTAATTTAAGAGATGAGGCAGTTTCAGACGCATCACCTTTAGAAAAGGTTTACCGAGATTTGGTTAAGTTTTGTCTGAAAGAGAAACGAAAAACAGGGTTTCTTGTTTCGCAAGAGGCTGCACAGGAAAGGCCTAATATCCATGAACTTATATTGCAGCTAATGGACTTCAAACTAATCCATGTCATCGAGCCAGACACGTCGGCTGCCTCGGGGCGAAAAGGTCGATTTGAGGCATACACCCTAGATTTCTCGTTGTTCATGGAACCACGTTTGCGAAACA
>DASQBW010000464.1:0-9215 GCA_035635015.1 Draconibacterium sp.
GACCAAAAATGAAGAAGGAATCTGGGCGGTTACAACTGATCCTCAGGTTCCCGGTTTTCATTATTATTCGTTGGTGGTTGATGGTGCGGTTGTTGCCGATCCATCAAGCCAGTTGTTTTTCGGAATGGGAAGAATGGCCAGCGGAATAGAAATTCCTGAAGAAGGCGTCGACTACTACCTTCCAAAAGATGTTCCGCACGGCGAAGTGAGAATACAACCCTATTATTCTGAAATTACACAGAGTTGGAGGGAGGCATACGTTTACACACCTCCCGGTTACGATACAAATGTTAATGAAAACTACCCCGTTCTTCTGCTTATGCATGGTGCAGGAGAGGACCAAACCGGGTGGTCGAGGCAAGGGAAAGCTAATTTTATTCTCGATAACCTCATTGCTTCAGGTGATGCTGTTCCCATGATTATTGTTATGGATCATGGACAGGCGGTTAATCCGAATGCACCAAAACCAACTCCGGGAGAACGTGGTGCCCGAAACCTATTTGCCGGATTTGATACATTCGGTGAGGTGGTAGTGAGAGAAATAATCCCGATGGTTGACGAAAACTACCGCACCATTCCGGATCGTGAACATCGTGCAATGGCCGGCTTGTCGATGGGTGGTTTTCAAACTTTCAGCACAACGCTTAATCATCTTGACATGTTTTCTTATATAGGTGGTTTTAGCGGAGCAGGAATGGTTCAGCAGGGAACAGAACTGGCAGCAACATACAACGGTGCATTTGCTGATGTTGACGCACTAAATAATAAAGTAAATGTGATGTACCTGAGTACTGGCTTAAAGGAATCGCCTCAAATGCATGCCACGGTAAATAATTTTCATAAGTTACTTGAAGAAGCAGGAGTAGACCATGTTTATTATGAATCTCCGGGTACTGCGCATGAATGGCTAACATGGCGCAGATCGTTAAAACAATTTGCTTCCATGCTTTTTAAATAGAGAATAAATCTAATACATTAACATGAAAAAAATAAAGATGAATATTCGACCTGTTATTTTAATTTTGGTTTTGTGGAGTTTATCTCTTTCTCAGGCAGCAGCACAAAGGGGACCGGCATTTGTGTCAAATGAGGTGCATCCGGATAAAACCGTTACATTTAGATTTCGTGCTCCCGATGCGAAAGATGTGAAACTGAGTACACGGATTATTGCCGAAACGCAGCAGATGACCAAAGATGAAAATGGTGTTTGGTCGGTTACCATAGGACCGGCAGAACCGGATTTTTATCCCTATAATTTTATTGTTGACGGAGTTCAGGTGATGGATCCAAACAAGCCGGAGTGGTATCCGAACGAGCATAATTTGAAAAGTATGATTCAGATTCCGGCTGATTCACCACAATTATACGACATACAAGATGTTCCTCATGGTGTTGTTTACTATGAGAGGTATAAAACCGAAACCGGCGAAACAAGACCTTTGGTTATTTATACACCGCCGGGCTATGAAGAAAACAAGAATAAAAAGTATCCGGTATTTTACTTAATCAGCGGAACTACTGATACGGAAGAAACCTGGTATAAAGCAGGTAAAACCAATTTTATTCTGGATAATTTAATTGCCCGGGGTAAAGCAGTTCCAATGATTGTAGTAATGCCTTACGGAAACAACAACGTTGATCTTTCCGGGCAGTCAGGCTCTGTAACAGAAACAATGTATCAGGCATTTCAGGATGATTTATTAAATAACATCATACCATTTGTGGAGGATGAATACCGGACCTTAACTGATCGGGAACATCGCGCAATTGCTGGTTTTTCAAGAGGGGGCGGACAAACCTTGTGGTCCGGTTTACGAAATCCCGATTTGTTCGCTTATGTTTTTTCCTACTCTGCATACATTGCCGATGATGTGTTCGAAAAAGATTTTAAAGTGGTGCACGGTGATGTTGATCTGACAAACGATCGATTAAAACTATTTTGGTTAACGGTTGGGTATGATGACCGACTTTACGACGATGTAATTGAGTTTATTGATTTGTTGAATGAAAAGAAAATCAATCATGAAACTTTTTTTATTCCCGGAGGACACACCTGGATGAGTACAAAAAAGTTTTTGGGTGAATCAGTTCCACTTCTATTTAAGTAAAACCAATCTTTACTTTTTTCTAAACAATTTTTAAATAGAAATTTAAATTTTAAACCATGTTTAAATCAAGCTTTAAAAATAACCATAAACTACCAATTCTGAATGTTATAGTATTGATTTTTGCCCTGTCTCTGTTGAGTCAAAATGTAACGGCACAGATGAGGCAGCGGATCGTTTCTCCTGAAGTTCATCCTGATAAAACCGTCACATTTCGGTTTAGTGCACCCAATGCAAAAAAAGTAATGCTCGATACCCAAATTCTGGACGAACCAATACAAATGACCAAAGACGAAAATGGAGTCTGGACTGTTACCATCGGGCCGGCAAAACCCGATATTTATCCGTATAACTTTAATGTGGATGGAATTCAGGTTTCCGATCCAAACAATGCATATATTTTTGCTAACGAGCAATTTAAAAACAGCCTGGTTCAAATTCCGGGAGATAATCCGCTTATTCATGAAGAACAAAACGTGCCTCACGGAAAGATCGCATATCGTTATTACAATTCAGAAACATTGGGAACAACGCGCAGAATGGTTGTTTATACACCTCCGGGTTATGAAGAGAATAGTAAAAAATACCCGGTTTTATATTTAATACATGGTGCAACTGATACCGAAGAAACATGGTATAAAGTCGGACGTGTAAATGATATAATGGACAACTTAATCGCCCAGGGAAAAGCCAAACCAATGATTATTGTTATGCCCTATGCAAACCCTGCACCTGCACCGAGAGATGCTTTTGTGAAAGATCTGCTGACCGATATTATTCCCTACACCGAAGAAAAATACAGGGTGCTGACTGATCGTGAAAATAGAGCTGTTGCAGGTTTCTCACGTGGTGGCGGACAGACTATAGATGCAGGATTGTATAACACTGATGTGTTTTCGTGGGTTTGCCCATTTGCACCTGCTTCCAACAACGATAAAATTGCAACTGATTTTGAAAGTGGTGTAATTTCTTCAGAAGAATTAAATGAAGATTTGAATTTATTGTGGATCAGCTGTGGAACAGAAGATTTTCTTTTTGAAAGAGTTACAGGTTTTACCGATATTTTGAAGAAAAATAATGTTAAATTCGAAACTATGTTTCCTTCTGGTGGACATACATGGATGAACTGCAAACTCTATATCTCAACTGTTGCTCCAAAACTTTTTCAAGATTAGCGAAGGCTAAAGGTTGAGGTAAAGCTGAACCAATACTTGTGACATAAGATGATTTCTAACTAAAACTAAAACTATGACTAAAGAAAATTTGAAGGAAAGAGGAATTAAACTTGCATTGTTTCTGAGCATGATATTCATGTTCACACAATTTTCTGCACTGGCCAGTAACAGTGTACTTCCTGCACAACAGGAAGACAACTTGATTGGCCAATTGGAGGATAAAGGAACGATGTACATCGTCAAGTCGGCAACTGATCAAAAATGGGGTGTAAAAATCGATAAACCCGGGAAAGTTGGTATACACCAGCCAACTCCGGTTTTTATGCAGGTGTATAAAAGCGAAGCCGATATTGTGGATTTTAAAAGCGGTTACAGTTCGTCCGAAAAGAATGGTAACGGATTTGTTGGAAAGTGTACCATTGAAGTATCAGATGATGTATCGTTTGATATTGTTGATACCTGGACGATTTCAGGCAATACCGTCAGTGTAGACAGAGATGTTACGGTACACGGCGACAATCACTGGGGGTATTATTCGGGTATTTCATTAGCTACCGATCCCAATACTTTTTTTGCTAATGTGCTATTATTTGCTCCAGGAGGTTTTTATGGTTCTCCCGATAATTTAAGATCAGGCATTGTGGATTATAATGCAGGACAGTTTAATTCAAGAGAAGAAAATTGTGCAATGCCATTATATGGAATGTATTTTCGGGATGGAACATCTCTAAGTATTTTTAAGCCTGAACCAAGTGGAACTACAACAATAGCCGAGTCTGGGCGAAGAGGATTTGGAGGAAATTCAATTACATTGATTGACGAACGCTTTGATTTCGGTTTATTTGGAATGAATGAACAAGGAGATGCAAGTATAGAAATAAGTTATACTTATCCGGGATGTCAGTCTTCAAAAAAACGATATCATCCTGTTAAGGAAGGTGCCAAACAAGATTATGAAGTTGTTTTCCGGTTGGAAAAAGAACAAACCTACCACGACTATTATAAAGAACTTTGGCGCTGGGCCTGGGATGAATTAGATGTCACAGCCGATTTTTATGATATGGACGTGGTTGAAAAATCGTTGGTTGACCATTTAAACGGATTGGTAATCAGAAACGATGATAAAGTTGGTGTGCCATTCTGGTCTTCAATGATTGACGGAACCAACTTTGGTGATGCCGGAATAAGAGACCGTGATGCGGTAATGGGATTTGTCGGGAAGGATCTTGAAGCAGCTGTAATGTTAATCAGGGCTTCTTATGAAGACAATTCTGACCGTGGTGAAGAAATGTACAATAACGGTATCGACATGATTGAGTCGATGATTAATTACGTTACTGTTTCTCCACCAAACGGTTCGGGATTTAACCTGGAAACAGGTGAGCCAACCATGACCAACCCTGCACCTAACCACGTGCCTTGTTGCAACGGAAGAATGTATTTAAGAGCTTTTACCGATGATATGCGATGGGTATTGAAAGCCTACGAATGGGAATTGGAAAGAGGTCGGGAACACTATGACTGGTTTCGCTGGTGTGCCGAGTTTGGCGATTGGTTAATCTGGCAGCAAACCGATGAAGGAGCCTTTCCAAGATCATGGTATCCGGGAACCGGTGAAGTTTACGACAAAAACATGTACCAATCAACTTTCAATGCGATGGCATTCTTTGTAAAATTAAGTGAAGTTTCAGGTGGGGAAAAATACTGGATTTCTCATGGTTTAGATCCATTTTTGCAGGCCGCCATTAAAGCCGGCGATTATTGTTGGAATAATGGACAAAAAAGAGATGTGTACATAGGCGGAATTCTTGACGGACCAAATATTCAGGATAAAGAAGCAAGTACCCTTTCGCTTGAAGGTTACCTTGCGCTTTACGAAGCAACAAAAGATAAAAAATGGTTAGACAGGGCCAAGTTCTCAGCCGATCATGCTGAAACATTTATAATTGCATGGGACATTCCTATGCCAATTGATCAGCCGGATTCAGAACGCCACTGGAAAAGTACCAACAGAACAGTGGGTGGTAATATTATTGGCGTTGGTGGCGGAGGAATAGACCAGTGGATGGCCGGCGATGTTGATGAATTCGCCAAATTGTACTTGTACACCGGAGATGAGCACTATAAAGATGTAGCCCGTTTATTGCTTCACAGTACGAAAAATGATTTGGCATTGCCCGGACGTTTAGGCGATTACTATGAACCCGGAGCGCAACAAGAGCATTGGGGTACCACCAGTGGAAGAGGAATGGGACGTCACAGAGGTGCGCTTCCATGGGTAACCGTTAACCACATAACCGGTATTTTTGGATTAAAAGATGTGGATATGGACCTGTTTAAAGAACTCACAAAGGAAGAATAAAACCAGGCAAAAAGTTAAAAAAGCTTATTAAAAAGAAAAGCGTTATATTTTTTATGTAACGCTTTTCTTATGTTTATTACTTAATAATTTTTAGCTAACTTTTTATAAATTGTTTCGTAGCATATACCACACAACACTCAAAACTTAACACGTCATGAAACATTCGATTTTTATATTGTTTTTATTCATCATAAGTAGTTCTTGTTCAACAACCCGAAAAATGTACGATGATGCATTTAATGCTGCATTAATAGGACAAAGAGAATTGGATATTGTAGCAACGTTAGGACGCCCGACAAGAACTGAACAACTTTCAGAAGGAAGAAAAGTTATGGTGTATGAATATCCGGTCAAAGGGATGTTTACAACACCTAATCAATCGAAATTTACCTATAGCTCTCAACGGGATTTAACAGGACAAGCGGGAGGCCTCACCTACAATTCGGGGGCTAATACATCCATGAACAGTTCGCAGTACACCATTTATGATAAAAGTATGGCTTATTTAAAAGTTTTTATCGACAAAGACGGAAAAAGCATAAAGTTCGAAGAGAATTTATCCCGCGAGCAGGTAGATATGTTGTATAAAAAATTTAAACCTTATGTTTCTGAAGAACAGTAATGCGAAAGATCAACCGGTGGTTCCCATGGCATTGGCAATGGCATTAACCGATAGCAATAACTGGTTGAGCATTTCAAATTCTTCAGTAGAAGCCGTATTTTTCATACTTCTCCATTTTTTTAAATACTCTACCTGGCGGAGGTGTAAGGTATTTAATGCTTCAGCGCGTAATTCTGTAGAGTAATAATGATTTTTTCGTCTTTCTTTTATTGGTCTTCCCAATAGCTCATTCATTAATAGTTGTGTTTTTTCAAACTCATCTAGTAATAAATTTAAAATGGTAGTTCTTGTTTTGCTGTCGCTTACAAGTTCGGCGTATAGTTTCATAATCTCCTTGTCGGTACTTGCCAAACTGGTGTCTACATTGGTGAGTACATAGCGTATAAACTGGTTTTTAGAAATTAATTTCTTTAAACGTTGATATTTTTCGGGGTATTCCTTTTTCATTTTTTCGAGTGTTGATCCCACTCCATACCAACTGGTAATGTGGTAGCGGGCCTGTCCCCAACTAAATACCCAAGGAATTGCCCGCAGGTCTACAAAACTTCGTTTCCCTGTTCTTCGGGCAGGTCTTGAGCCAATTTTACTTTCTTCGATAATATCGATGGGGGTAGCCTGCTGATAGTAGTCGAGGAAATGTACGTTCTGAAGTAACTCCGTGTATTTATTAAAACTTTCGTGTCCCATAAATTCCATGATATCCGATATGTCATCTTCCTCATCATTTGCATTTTGATGCAGCAGGGTATTCATGGTGTTTCCTGCAATCATTAATTCAAGGTTGTAAACTGCATTTATTTTATTGGCAAATTTCTTTTCTATACTTTCCCCCTGTTCTGTGATTTTATAGCTTCCCGAAAGGGTTCCGTGCGGGAGCGATCTGAGGAACCAGTGTATCGGTCCTGCTCCGCGGCTAATTGAGCCTCCTTTACCATGGAAGAACTTAATTTGTATTCCATATTTTTTGCCAACTTCAGTTATCTCCTTCTGGGCTTTGTATAAATACCACGCACTGGCTAATATTCCTCCATCTTTATTGCTGTCGCTATAGCCAATCATTACTTCCTGGGTTTTTACCGGCAGGTTTTGTTGTTTACGCTGGTATTCCAAACTATTCTGTACTTCCGGGTAGTTAAAATAATCTTCCAAAATTGCCGGACTATCTATTAAATCCTGAATGGTTTCGAATAATGGGACAACATGCAGCTTTAGCACCATGGTTTCCTCGAAAAGTGTTAAACCGGCTTCTCGTGCTAAAATATACACTGTTAAAAGATCGTTGACATTTTTTGTCATGCTGACGATTAATGATCCAATGGCAAAATGCGCGTACTTCGAAATGTGTTTGTTTAAAACTTTAAAGCATTCTATTGTGTTTTTCGATTCGGTATCCAACGCACTGTAATCGTGTGTAAACGGGCGTGCCGATCTGAGTTCTTTTTTTAGAAATTCTTCTTTTTCCTTATCGGTCCATTTAATGTTTTCTTTGTTATACGGATCTGATTTTGTAACAAGCTGTTCGAGTGCGAGCTGGTAATATTTGCTGTTTTGCCTTATATCCAATTCGGCAAGATGAAAACCAAAAGTTTGAACAAAATAAATGGCACGGTTAACAGACTGGTATGCGAGGTCGTTATATTTCTCGCTAAGCAATGCTGTTTTTAGCAATTCCAAATCATCAATTAATTGTTTCGAACATTGGTAAGCTCCATCCCTGTCTTTTAGCTCAAACAGCTGTGAGTTGCCAATGTTTATAGGTAGTTTATTGATAAAATGGTGAACCATTAACTTGAAGGCTTCGTTTTGCGAAGAGCTCATATTCGGCAGGTTTTGTTTACCGGTTTCTTCCATCATTTCGTTATAGCGTTTAAACAAAGGGGCTGGTAATTTAGATAGCTCAAAATAAAAGCTCAGGTCGTCGGCCAATCTGCTTAATTCCTGTTTAATAACGATAAAGGCATTAAGCCGGAGTTTCAATAATGCTTTTTGCGTTGTTTCGGCTGTTACCAGCGGGTGTCCGTCGCGGTCGCCACCAATCCAGGTGCCAAATTTAAGTTTCGGGTAGTTGTTTTCGTTAATCAGCTGGTTGGCACGAAAACCTGAAAATTCCCAGGCCTGAACAAGACGGCGGTTTAACAGCGGGACCACCTCCGGAAAAACATGAACAAAATAATGGATTACATTATCCAACTCGGTTTCTACTGTTGGTTTTTGCAGGTAAAATTCATCGATGTGCCAAATTGTGGAAAGTATCCTTTTTATTTCGTTTCGATTTTCTTCCAGTTCGTAAGAATTGTACATCGAGTTTTCCCGTTTTACAACAAGCAGGTACAGTTCGCGGTATTTTTTTAGAATAACCGGCCGTTTTGCTTCTGTAGGATGGGCCGTTAAAACAGGTTGAATAGAAATGCTGTTGAACGATTGCAGCATCTCTCTTTCAGTAATTCCTTTTTCTTTTAGCAGTTTAATGCTGTTCCCCCAAAGTCCGTTTATTGCAACAAGCGAATTGCCCTCTTCTATGTTCCTGCGTTGTTGAACTGCACCATTTGTTTCAGCCAGGTTCAGTAACTGAAAACAGATTGAAAACATATGAAAGTGCTTGTAAGAAAATGCCTCATTTTCTCTTGGTTTAAACTTGCCAATCCACGGCATTAACTCCGTGAGTTTACTTTCATCATTCTCAATTAATACTTCCTTAAAACATTTTAATAGAAATTCAAGATCGGAATAAGGTTTGCCTAATTCATTAATTAAAACTTTCAGTTTTGACATATCAACTTAATTGAAGTTTCTGAAACCATAACAATTTAAAAGAAAAAAGTTAGAATGCGAAACAAAAATTTATTCTATATGATCTTGATTTATAAAGTAAGTAAATTCTTATGGGGCAGAAAATCAGCAAGATTTGTCGGCTAGTAGTTGTTCTCGACTTAATCTACTATGTTCAATAG
>DASQBW010000465.1:0-2720 GCA_035635015.1 Draconibacterium sp.
TAATTTCGGTATTGTGGTCGATGAAAGCACCGGTTGATTGGGCTTCCACTATTTCTCCATTTATTTTTACTTTTCCCATTGGTGCTAATCTTCCAATCGATTTGCCGGTTTCCCCCACAATAATCTTCTCCCTGTTAATAAGGTCAACTTTTCCAACAATGTTCTTTTCCAAAATCATTTTTTTCCCTGTCCGTGATTTAAAAAAGTAGTAAATCATTGCTGGGGCAAGAATAAGAACTGCGGTCAGTGTTATAAAACCTGCAAGTGTTCCGTATTGGGCAAAAGCGACGTAAACAGCACCGCCCAAAAGAAGAAAACCGCCTATTCCGGCAATGGTAACTCCTGGGATAACTGCAAATTCAATTAAAAGCAGTATCAGGCCAAGAAGAATTAATAAGATAATCGCAAGAATGCTCATTTGTTTTAGTCTATGGTAGCGTTAAGTTCACGGTCAATCAGTGCATCTTTCATTGGTTTAAGTGCGTCAAACGATCCTTTTTTTATATCGCATTTGCCTTTGTAATGTACCATTAATGTACATTGAGTAGCCTGCTCATAACCATGCTTGCAAACATCAATTAAAGCGTCAATTACATAATCGAAAGTATGTACTTCATCGTTATGCAAAATCAGGAAATTCTCATCAATAACCTCTTCCCTAAAATCCTTCGATGGATTCTTTTTAGTCTCTTTCTGCGTCATCTTTTGTTCTCAATTTCTTTTGCTTCTTCCAAAGTTATTCTTTTTCCGTTAAAATAAGGCACAACAAAGGCATCTTCTACACCTTCCTGTCTTACTTGTTCCTGCATTTTTAGCGCATCTTCATAATTTGTAAGGTTGCCGGTTGTATAAACCACGATCCCCTTGTCGTCAGTGTAATTCTCAATTTTACGAATATAAGATAACTTGTCGAATAATCGTTTCACATAGGCTGGTAATCCACGGCTGTATGCCCCCAGTTGAATTTTGTAGGTTAATTCATCAGTTGATGGGTTGTTGTTTTCGCCTGAAAAAACTCCTTCGGCGGGTAATACAGATGTGGATATTAGAATAATGGAGTCAGGAGCTGCCGGTGCAGATTGCTGATGGATAGCTTCAAAATAATCATCCAGTTCATTCTGAAATTCTTCTCTTTCGGCTTCCGATGCGCTTTGCCAGTACGTTAGTTCAGCCTGTTGAGCCTTGGAAAACGCTTCTGAAACTTCTTCTCTCAGCTGGTATATTTTTGTTTCTCCATCCATAATGAATTCGCCCAATGATTGTTTCTCACTATATGATGTAGCTGAACCATATTTTTTTCTGTATTCATCTGTTGTTTTTACTGTTTGTTGCAGTATTTTTTGCTTAAGACCTCCTTCGTTATAAAATTTCAAACCTTCTTTTGTTTTAAAGAAAGCGGTGTCAGGATATATAATTTGGGAACTAATAACAAAATTGATCGGTTTTCTTTCCGGAGCTTTTAATGTCTCCTGCTTAACCGGAGTTTGTACGTCCTTTGCTGTAGTTTCAATTGCCATTGTATCGTTATGGACAGAATCGTTAAGTACATACAAATCACTTTTTGTTGTTGGGATTGTATCAACAGCCGGATTACCAATTATTGGGTTAAATATTTCCGGTTCTGTCTCACGCGGGACAGCTGTGGGCATCATATCAGTTGCAGTGGTTTGTTGTTCTTCTGCAAATGGATTTATTTTTTGTTGGCACATTTGAATCTTTTCGTCCAGTTGAACCGCTTTTTGCATTTCTTCATCTGCTTTTTGCTGATACAGCGAATAATAGTTTAATGCATCGTCCCACCTATTTTTTGCGTGGTATTGAACGGCCAGGTAATAATCGGTTTTTAACGGCGATTCGCCCAGGCTCCCGTTTAATAAATAAAGGATCTCGTTGGTGCCATAATGACCATTTTCAGTGCGGCAGGCTCCGTAGTAGTAATTAACCATCAGGTGATCAGGCTTCTCGTCCAATAATTTTTTCAGAATGAGTTCGGCTTCCTCAAACCTGCCTTCATCGAAATACTGAATGGCCTGAGTAAGCGGATTCTCCTGATTGACTCCAAAAACAAAATTGGATGCAAACAAAAAAATGAATAGGATTGTTATTTGTGCAAAAGCAGCCTTTATATAATTCATATCAAAAAACCAGTTCTTTTTTCTTAAATGTAAAATTATAAAAAATGTAATTTGTTTGAGTTTAAATTATATTGAAGTAGGTGCTAAGATATAGAATTGGGCTGAGATTTATCATTTATTAAACTATATTTGTACAATTGAAAAATTCGTAAGACATGGCAGATTTGAACGTTGGAGATAAAGCACCTGCATTTGAAGGTGTGAATCAAAGTGGAGAAAAGATCGCCTTAAAAGATTTTGCAGGCAAAAAGTTAATACTTTATTTTTATCCGAAAGACAATACACCCGGATGTACAGCCGAATCTTGTAATTTAAATGACAATTACGATGCATGGCTCGAAAAAGGTTTTGAGGTAATTGGAGTAAGCCCTGACAGCGAAAAATCGCACCAGAATTTTATCGAAAAATTTGGATTGAAGTTTAACCTGATTGCCGATACTGAAAAGGAAATTCTGCAGGCCTACGGAGCCTGGGGATTAAAAAAGAATTATGGCAAAGAATACATGGGAGTTTTACGAAAAACCTTCGTTATTAATGAAGAAGGAGTTATTGTAGAGATTTTTGAAAAAGTAAAAACAAAAGACC
>DASQBW010000466.1:0-13069 GCA_035635015.1 Draconibacterium sp.
TTTCCGCAGTTCGTTTTGTAAACGTTTTTGCAAAAGTGCCTGTTTTTCGTCTTCCAGGTCTTCATACGATTGTGAAAACTCGGCCAACGACCAGGTATCTAAAATAAAGAGTGCCTCTTTGTGCAACCAGTCGGCTGTCCAGTCGGGAGCTTTGTACGCACCGTGCCCCCATATGGTTCCAACTTCCTGTCCACCCATCGATTGCCACACATTTTGACCATCTTTAATTTCAGCCGAAGTAAATACAACCGAGCCATCAGGCGTTACAACTTTTTCGGGGATGGGAGGTGCTTGTCGGTAAATTTCCCGTCCAAAATAACCAAGTATTCCAAACGAAATTACCATGACGAGGATAAAACCAATCCAGAGTCTTTTTGAATTCATAAATATTGATTTAAAGTTTAATGCTACAAATGTATAATAAAATCATAAAAAGACCCTGTTGTCCTTTGATAAAATATTTCTATATTTGTCAAAAAATTTGAGAGCTATGGAAATAAGTAAAAAATTAACAGTAGGCGAGGTTGTAAAAGAGAATTATAAAACAGCACAAATATTCGACCGAAACAACATTGATTTTTGTTGCGGAGGTGGTATCAGTCTTGAAAAAGCGTGTGAAAAGGCAAAAATTGAAGTAGCCACGCTGTTGCCGCAGCTGGAAGCGGTAATACAGGCCAACGATGCCGATTCGAAATACATCGATTCGATGGAACTGAACGAATTGTGCGATTACATTGAAAAGAGGCATCACACCTATGTCAATGATAATATTCCATTTTTGCAGGAGAAACTCAATAAACTTTGTAGTGTTCATGGCGAAAATCACCCTGAACTTTTTAAGGTGCGCGAATTGTTTGAAACCGCAGCCGGTAACCTTACGGCGCACATGCAAAAAGAAGAGCTGGTGTTGTTTCCGTATATTCGCCGGTTGGTAAAATCAAAAAACGAAAGAAGTGCGGGTATGTCCGAATTGGGTGGAATAGATGAGCCCATTCAAACTATGTTGGACGAACACCAGGCCGAAGGAGAACGCTTTTTCGAAATTGCCGCATTAACATCAAATTATTCCTGTCCGCCCGATGCCTGTAACACCTATCGTATTACTTATCAGACCTTAAACGATTTTGAGCAGGATTTACACCGACATATTCATTTAGAAAACAACATTTTATTTGTGAAAGCATTAGCTTTGGAGAGAGAAATGATATCGAAAAACTAAACTTATGTTGGCAAAAAGTACTGAATATGCAATACGGGCATTGGTTTTTGTTCAGCTCCGAAACTGGGAGGGAAAAAGACCGGGTGTTATCGAGATTGCAAAAGAAATAGAAGCGCCGTCGGCCTTTTCGGCAAAAATTTTACAAACGCTCACCCGGCATCGTTTGCTCGATTCGGCAAAAGGCCGGGGTGGCGGTTTCTTTTTCAGCAATGAACAGAAGGAACTGACACTCTACCAGGTGATTCACGTAATGGAAGGTGATGCCTGTTTTCATAAATGTGGTTTCGGGCTAAAATCATGTAACAACGATAATCCGTGTCCGTTACACGAACAATACATACATGTACGTGATAAGTTTGCTGAAATTGTGCAGGAAGAAACCATACAGAAATTGTCGGAAAAAATCAGAAAAGGCGAAGCTGTGCTGAACAGAGGAACGAGTTAATAACTTAAGGTATTTATTTTGAAAAAAATTGGAATTATTGGCGGTTTGGGGCCCGAAGCCACAATTGATTATTACAAGGCGATTATAAATTTTTTCAACCTGAAAAACGAAACGGGAGATAATGTATATCCTGAGGTGGTGATTTACAGCGTTGACATGTGGAAATTTGTGGGCTACCTAAACAATAATCAAAAAGAAGAAGCTGTTGATTATATTGTTGAACGCCTAAAAAGCCTGGAAAAAGCGGGTGTTGATTTTGCCATATTAAGTGCAAATACACCGCATTTGTTGTTCAGCGAAATTCAGCAAAAAGTAAGTATTCCGCTAATCAGTATTGTTGAAGCCTGTGCCCGGGAAGCCAAAAAGCTGGGGGTAAAAAAATGTGGGTTGATCGGCACGCAGTTCACCATGAAAAATAATTTCTACCAAAAGGTATTTCAACATTTCAATATTGAAATTGCAGTTCCCGATCCGGTACAGATTGAATACATTAATCAAAAAGTTTTTAACGAAATTGAAGTGGGTATTTTTAAGGATGATACCAAAAATGCCTTTCTGAATATTCTTACAGAAATGAAACAGAAGCTGGGAATTGAAGCCGTAATTCTAGGCTGTACCGAGTTTCCACTGATGTTTACAGAGGAGTCGTATTTGGAAATGCCTTATCTGAATACCACAAAAATTCATGTGGAAGAAATCTTAAAGGAGTGTTTGAAATCATAATTCATGAAACGACCATAACAAATATTTGAGATGAAAACAGTAAGTAAATATTTGCCTGTTCCTCCTGATTTTTATGATATTGCGAAATCATTTCTCCTTCAAAACGTAAAGGTGATTTATTTTGGGGTGGACAATACGCTTGAAGAATCGAAGGGAAAATATAGAAAGCTTGTAAAAAACAGCAAAGGAGAGTTTCTGGAAATTGAAAATGATAAGAATGTAAGGCTGGACAGGATAATTACAGTGAACGGGAAAATTGGCCCTGCATACGATGAATATGATGCTTATGCCAATGCTTGTTTATCCTGCCAGGCCGGTTACGATGAATAGTTGTGGGAATAAAGAAAGTTTGGAGAGACGACAGCGTTAACACCTGCATTGCCTGTAAAATGTGTAACCTTATTGCGCCACGGGTGTTTAAAGTATTTGACAAAATGATTGTGGTGCCGGGGCTGGATTACACCTTATACGAAAGAGAAATTAAAGACGCAGCAGCGAATTGCCCCGTGCAGATTATAAAATTTGAAGAATAAGCTATGAGTGAACTAATTAACAATTCGAAGTACAGAAAAGAGGAGTTAAAACGACTGATACTGAAACTTCACCAGGGAGAGTCGGCTGAACAGGTGAGAAACCAGCTTGTGGATTCACTTAAAAATATACCGTACGGCGAGGTGGTAGAAGTGGAGCAGGAGCTGATGCAGGAAGGTTTGCCCGAAGAGGAAGTTTTAAAACTGTGCGATGTTCATGGTTCGGTGCTGGAGGGAAATGTCGATTTGTCGGGAGCCAAAACCATTCCTGAAGGGCATCCGGTTGATGTATTCCAAAAAGAAAATGTTGAGTTGCGAAAAGTGGCAGAACAGGCCAAACAGCAGCTCGATGAGCTGCCAAATATAAGCGAAGGAGACTTTATAAGTTATGCGCTGAAGCTGGAAAGTCTTATTAACCAGTTAATGGATGTGGATAAACACTACCAGCGAAAAGAATACCTGGTTTTTCCTTATCTCGAAAAAAATGAAATCACTGGGCCGCCAAAAGTAATGTGGGGCAAACACGATGAAATTCGTGATCAGCTAAAAGCTTGTATTCAAATTTTGAAAACCCCCGGATTGAAACAGGAAGATCTTTTTGATTCGCTGGAATTGTTGTTTTATGTTACGATTCAGGGGCTGGTTGATATGACACAGAAAGAGGAGGAAATTTTGTTTCCCATGGCCATGGATGTGCTGACTACCGAAGACTGGTGGAATATTCACAAACAAACACTGGAATACGGATTTTCGCTGTACGACCCGGAAGTTGACTGGAAGCCTGAGGGACTTACCGAAGATGCAGCGGAGAGTAATGTTACTGCTGACGGAAATATTCAGTTGCCATCGGGGAGTTTTTCGGCCGAGGAAATTAAGGCGATTCTGAACTCGGTTCCCTTCGACATGACTTTTGTGGACCGAAACGACAAAGTGAAATATTTTACCCAGGGAAAAGAACGCATTTTTGCCCGCAGTCGTTCCATTATAAACCGCGATGTGCGTTTGTGTCACCCCCCGGGAAGTACTCATATTGTTGAGAAGATACTCGAAGATTTTAAATCAGGAAAAGCTTCGCATGCACCATTCTGGATACAAATGAAAGGTAAGTTCATAAAGATTGAATACTTTGCATTGCGCGACGAAAATGGCAATTATTTGGGTACCCTGGAAGTTTCGCAAGACCTTTCCGAAAACCGTAGTCTGGAAGGCGAACGCAGGATTTTATCTTATACCGATGAAAAAGAATAAAATCATGAAAAAACTGATCATCACACCAAAAACAAAAATATTCGACCTGTTGGAAGCTTATCCACAACTCGAAAATGTACTTATCAATGCAGCACCTCCTTTTAAAAAGCTTCGGAATCCGGTGTTACGTAAAACCATTGCTAAAATTACCACATTAAGCCAGGCCGCAACAATTGGTGGGTTGAATGTGGAAGAGCTGATCAATAAACTACGAAGCGAGGTTGGCCAGCGCAATGTGGATGGTGTGAGCGATGAACGCGAAAATTATACTACCACTCAGCCGGAATGGTTCGACGAGAATAAAATTGCGGAGTCCATCGATATCAGGGAAATGTTGAATGCCGGCGAGCAACCGGTTCATGAGGTAATGTCGGCCATTAAAAAACTAAACGAGAACGAAATACTAAAAGTGATAGCCCCTTTTATACCGTCTCCGTTACTCGATAAGTCGCTGAGCATGGACTACAGCCACTGGCTTAACAAAAAGACGGATGAGGAATATTGGGTGTTTTTTCTTAAGTAGTTTACGGTGTCGGAGTTTTCAAAAACCAAAGAATAGAGACTGGTAAAACTACGGGAAGTCTCAAAACAGCTACTTGAAACCGGGAATGCGCATTCTTTTGTTGTTAATAACGAAGATTTTATTCTAATTCAGTATTTCGCAGTCAGAGATAAATCGGGCAATTATAAGGGAGTGATTGAAGTGTAGCAGGAAGTTCCCGATATCAAAGCGCTTGAGGGTGAAAAGCGATTACTCGACGGTAGAATATTACATATAAATCTTTTACATTTTATTATAACGGTTATAACTTCAAAGGAATACAAACAATCAGAGCCAGGGTTGTCATTATATTTTTGAACTTCTTTTGTCGATATTTTCAGCTAACATGCATATGGGATTTTATAAAGAATTGATATAAATTATCAACTATTTTATAATTAACCGTATTCTATTTTTTGTTAATTCAGACACATTTATTGGCAAAAATCTTCTAATTTTTTCTAATTTTTAACAAGATCGGTTGTGTAAATCAGAAATATGAAGGGAATTCATGTTGTCGTGATGGAATTGAAAGAGTTTTCATAATTCGTTAAAAAAGTATCAGGTATTTTAAAAAATGAGGAGACAATAAATTAGAAAATTCTAATGAATACTTAGAAATCTAAACAAGCATCTTCTTCTAATGTTATGTTATTTATATGATTGTAGTTAAAAGATGCAACGTCCTATGAATGTGGGGGTTGTTTGTTTGTAAAGCGTAACTTTATATATTTGTCAGCCGATACAGAAGCCTATTTTTTTAAGTTAAGAACGCTAAAGAATTTTTTAATGAGAAGGAAGCTACATTTAAAATGTGGCGATTGCAATTATTTAAACCTCGTAATTGTAATTGCCTTAAGTTTTATTACATTTTCGGTTGGTGCTACCAACTATTATGTAAGTGCTACGGGAAGCGACGGGAATTTAGGAACCAGCGAAAGTTCGGCTTGGAGGAGTTTAGCCAAGGTGGGCAGTACTACTTTTAAACCAGGAGATCAGGTATTATTTCGGAAGGGCGACACATTTTACGGAGCACTGCAAGTTAAAGGCAGCGGAACTGCTTCTTCGCCTATTTCATTTGGGGCGTATGGAAGTGGAGCGTTGCCGGTAATAAGCGGATTATCTAAAATTTCAAACTGGGAACCACACGGTAATGGAATTTATAAGTCTAATGTTACTAATGTTAGTCAGTTAAATCTGGTGTTATTAAACAACAAACCGGTGGAAATGGGACGTTATCCTAATTCAGGATATTTAACTTTTGAGTCGCATTCAGGTAAAACAACAATTATTGATAATGACTTAGGAAGCCAGCCTAACTGGACTGGTGCCGTTGCTGTTATAAGAACAAATCACTGGATCCTGGATCGGAACAGAATAACAAGTCACAGTGGTAGTAATATCACTTTTCAGGCGTCGTCGGGTTATACTCCGCGCGACGGGTTTGGTTATTTCATCCAATCAGATTTAAAAACACTCGACCAAAAAGGCGAGTGGTATTACAGTAATGGTGTTTTGTACATGTATTTTGGTTCAGATTCGCCAAATTCAAATACTGTTGAAGTTGGATCAATAGATATTCTGGCCAACATGAAATTGTTGAAATACATCGAATTTAACGGCATTGAATTTAAAGGTGCAAACCAGAAAGGGATATTTGTTGATTATTCTGAAAATGTAAAAATTCAGAACTGTAAAATTACTGCTTGTGGCCAGGATGGAATTCTTGCCCAAGGTGCTAAATACCTCGAACTAAGAGGTAACTCCATTTCAAACTGTTTAAGTATTGGTGTTAAAACCAAATGGGATAGTAACGATGCCAAATTTATTGAAAATACAATTACTGATATTGGTATGTTGCCCGGTATGGGAGGAAGTGCAGATGGGACATATATGGCACTGTCGACGAAAAGTAAAAATGCCCTCATTCAGTACAATCATATTGAAAGGGTAGGTTACAACGGAATCGATTTTCACGGAGACAATACTAAGGTTGAAAACAACTATGTAAATAAGTTTTGCCAGTACAAAGATGATGGCGGTGGTATTTATTCCTTTTTCGAAAACAACACTGCATTCCGGTTTGCAGGAGTAAAAATTCTGAATAATATTGTTATAAATGGCGGCGGGCATGAAGAAAACGGAGGTATAAATCCTAATTCGCCCAACCAGGTTGAAGGAATTTATACCGATGGATTAACCAACAGTTTTGAAATTGCAGGAAACACTGTTGCTTACACCGCATCTGCCGGATTGTTTTTAAATACACCCCGATGGCACAACATTCACAGCAATATCCTTGTGGGGAATAAAAAGGCACAAATTCACTGGAATAATCTGAAAATGAATGGTGTTGCTCCGGGCGGAAACGAGGTTGCGAATAATATTATTTTTAATCCGGATGCAGCACAACACAGTATGCATTTGTCGGACAGTTACGGCGAGGAGATTCTTAATTTTGGTTCTTCAAATAGTAACAAATATGTGAGCATTCAGGGAAATGCACCATCGTTTTATACGGTTACTTACAACGGTAAATGGAATAATGACTATTATAACCTTGCCGAATGGAAAAGCAAATTTGGAAGAGATGCCGGTTCTCAAGCATTTGAATCTCCGCAAAATGAATATGTATTTGAATACAACAATACAAAATCGTCAAAATCAATTTCCCTCCGCCATGCAATGATCGATTTATCCGGTAAAAAATACAGCGGAAGTATTACACTTGCCCCTTATTCTTCGATTGTACTTCTACCCGATCCGGATGGTGACACAGATGGTGGTTCAAATACCATTTATAGAGAAGAAGATATTTTTATTTGCGAAGGAGAGTATTATAACGGATGGAATGAAAGTGGCCAATATCAACGTACTCTGCTTGCAACAAACGGTGCCGACAGCATTGTAACTACCAACCTCGTAGTAAATCCGGTTTACCATGTTACTGAAAATATATCAATAAATCAGGGAGAAAGCTACTTAAACCGGACTGAGTCTGGTGTTTATGAAACTGTATATCAGAGTTCAACCGGTTGCGACAGTATTGTTACAATCAACTTAACAGTTCTACAATCCGGAAATAATATTCCTGATGTACCAGATGAAACCGATGTGACGGAAATTGTAGAATATGTTACCATTTGCGAGGGTGAAAACTATTATGGCAATACGGAGTCTGGTCAATATCAGCGCACCGAATCGGTATCAGATAACACTACAATTAAAGGAATAAATCTAATTGCAAGTGATAATTTTTCGGATGGTACGAATGAGTGGTCAACTTTTGCCGCAACAGGATATTCCATAAATATATCGAATGATGAGCAGGAATTTTACACTTCACCATCGAGTATGCGGATTGATTGTAGTGAGAATGGAGATATAATTCATTACATGCAATTAATAACCGGCGGGGAAATGCAGTTGGAACAAGGCAAAACGTATGAAATATCATTTAATGCCAAAGCCACCACTCCATTTTCTATCGGGAACTTAATAGTTGTAAAGGGATCCAGTCCATGGACCGATTATGGGACATACTCAGACCGAAAGCCCAATGTTACAACAGAATGGAGTAACATAAAAGTCACTTTTACAGCAAACTATACCACCTCCGATGCAACCTTTAGAATATACCTTGGGAGCAGTCTGCCTGTAGGTAATTCACTGTACATTGACGACTTTTTTTTTGCTGAAAAGTCAGAACAAACCGATTCTCAAACCAATTTAATTACCACTTACCTTACAGTATTACCCACAACTTATACGGTTGAAGATGTTACAATTCAGGAGGGTGAGAATTATCTCGGATGGACAGCATCAGGCGTATACGAAAGAACCCTGACATCATATTCGGGCTGTGATAGTATTGTTACCACAAATCTTACCGTTACCACTGTAGAGTCCAATTATTTTACTCCAATATGGGAGGGTCAAAATGGTCAAAACCACATGAACATTGGTGTTAAGGATGCCAGGATTAATAGTATTCCTGTTGAGGAGGGCGATGAAATTGCAGTTTACGATGGTGATTTGTGCGTTGGTGTTTCTAAGTTGAACGTTGCTATTAATCCTGAAGATCCGGATACCTATGTGTTTATAAAAGTTTCGCAATGCGATGGTAGCGGTAACGGATTTATTGAAGGAAATAAGATCTCTTATCGAATTTGGGATGTCAGTAAACAAGAGGAGAAGACCGTAAATGGAGGGGTCACTTATCAGGATGATATAGAAGAATGGGTAACTACCGGTGAGTTTGTATGTGGCGGAACCTCTGTTGTTCAATTAAATCTGGTTAAGCCTGAGGAGCCTGTTTCACAGAGTATATATCTGGAAAAAGGTTGGAACATTATATCCTCCTTTATTGCCCCAACAAATCCTGATTTGGAAGTGATAACACAATCCCTCCGCGATGACAGGAGCTTGGTAAAAGTTCAGGATGAGGTTGGAAATACCTATGAATATTGGGGTAATAAAAATGGATGGAGAAACGAAATTGGTGCGTTTCAAAATACAGAAGGCTACAAATTAAGAGTGAAGACCCCGTGTACTTTAAATATCACAGGTTTATCTGTAAATCTGCCGATGAACATTCCTCTTGTTTCGGGAGCAAATTTAGTGTCGTTTCCTGTTAACCAAACCGTTAATGCTATGCAGGTAATACAACCTTTAATCGAGCAGGGAATTCTTTCAAAAGTTCAGGATGAGCAAGGTAACTCGATTGAACATTGGGGAAATTCGCTTGGTTGGATTAACGGAATAGGAGACTTTAAGGCTGGTGAAGGTTATGTGCTCACCGTTACAGATAATGGGATATTAAGTATAAATGATTTCTACAATAAATCAACATCTATACCCAATCTTGTGGAACCTACTGTTTATTTTAATGTAGATTTTCAGGGCAATGGTTTAAATCATATGAACCTGAATGTGACAAACATCAACGAAGTTGGTCTCAATATTGGGGATGAACTTGCAGCCTATGACGGAGATATATGTGTAGGTGCAGTTCGCCTGACTGATGCACATTTTCGCAATAATGCAGTGAGTATTAACGCATCATTATCCGAAGAAGATTTGGTAAATGGATTTACCAATGGAAATCGTGTTGTGCTGAAATCCTGGGATGCAGGTTCAAATCAGGAAACTATATACGACCCAACAATCGACGGAATTGGTGTTTTATACCAAAGTTTGACCAGTTCGTTTATTCAGTTAAAAAGTGCCGAGCAGCTGGAGAACATCTCTCCGGTTGAGCTGAATATTGATGTTTTTCCAAATCCTGCAAACGATAATGTAACAGTACGGTTTTCTGTTTTACCTGGGGAAAGGACCATGATTGTGCTTACAGATATTACGGGCAAACAATTATTAAAACAAGAGGTGTTGTCAACGCACGAGAATCTGAACGTACAACCTTATCCGGCCGGAATTTATTTTGTGAGAATTGAAAGCGGTAATTACAACAAAATCGATAAATTAATTATTAATTAGAAGCATAAAAACAGTCATAAATACAGTAAAAGGCCGTCTTTAAATTCTAAGACGGCCTTTTTGATTATTCAACTTTTATTCTTTCAATAAAAGTGAATAGGAGAACCTCATTTTTTTGCTTTTTGTTTTTATATGGGTCTTTATGATGTTAATGAACTCGTCATCTCGTTTTTTCTTTGTAAAATTTTCCGAACATCTTTTGAAAGCTTCATCTGCCATTTTCTTTTTATCAAATTCAGGATGGGTTAGCATTTTAATTGCATTGTTTAATGATTCAGCATTTCCCAGTTCGTAAGGTATACCTGTTTTGTTCGGAATAAAATAGTAGTTAATAACTGAAATATTACAGTAAATTACCGGTTTACGGCTTTGCATGGCCAACAACGAAACCAATTGCCCGGAAGCTCCTACATCTTTTTTTAACGGAATAATTACACCTGACGAATTTATTAGTAACTGGTTAAACTGCTTGTTGTCGATGTCCATATAAACCGTTGCATTGTCAGGAATGGTGGTAAGATTCTTATTTAATGTCGATGCCACAATTACAAAGTTTATGTGAGGAGTTTGTCTGATACTTTTAAACAACAACTCGTAATCGCGATTGCTGTATCCTCCGCTAAAAAGGTATTCCTCAGATTTTGTTTCAATCTTCTCAGGCAAGTTGTCCATCGGGCATGAGAATGGTATAAAATGAACCGGATTAGACGAATAGTTTTCGTAAAATTTTACTTCGTTTGGCGACTGAACAATCATTGTTGTTTTTCCCGAACTTAAAAAAAAACTCAGGAAAGAAAGTACAAGCTTGTTTTTACTTAAATCGTGGAGGTAAAAATTATAACAATATAAATGGTAATTTTTACCCAGCAAAAAGCCAAATAGTTTTGTAATTACAAAAAATGAATAATGGCCACCAAAACAAAATATTACTGTGTTTCTGTATTTGTGCAGCTTAAAAAACAGCTTCAATAAGCACAATAACTGTTCAAGTATCATCCGCTTTTTACTAAAGATTTTACCCTTTTGGGGTAATCTTGTAAAAAAGCAATATGTACTTACTTCAAATTTCTCATCTGCTAAATTTTGGATTAACGACTCATTTTCCAAATACTGCTTGTAGTAGTGTACAACACAAATTTTATTCCCGGTAATTTTCATAGATAGAGCATTCTATAATACCAATTAAGGGTACTTCCAGTTTAGAAGATATGTGGCTAATTCTTATTTGTATCGTCAATTTTTAGGATTCAAATGTTAATTTTTTAATTCCTTTCTCAACATTTTCGTTATTAGCCATTATGTTGTAAAGTTTCTCCCAATCCGGAAGCCCCAATAAATTTCTGTCGTCAATAAACAAGTCGGCATATATTTTTCTACTATAAGAGCCGTCAAATTCTTCGCCGTCAAAGTTGTTATTTACTGCGTGAAACATCAATCCTTGTTTGCGGCAAAATTCCACTGCTTTTTCAAGGTCTTCGCCCGAGCGGTACGACCATAAAATTAGTTTGTGTCCTCTTTCCTGAAACGCTTTTAACGTTTTTATGGCAAAAGGAATTTCTTTCCCTATCGACGGATATTTGTGTTTTACAATGGTTCCGTCAAAATCAACAGCTATTATCATGTGTGTGTATTTATATAAAATGGATTAATCTTAAAACAATCAGGCGATGCTCATTTTGTGTTTGTATTCGCCATAACCTTTTTTCCAGTATTTGTTGCCATAACCATAGCCCCGGTCGGGAGCTTCGTTTATTAAAATTGCGGCTTTCTCAATTTTATTGAATTCAACCGTTTTGTTAATCTGTTTTATTTGTTCTTTATGGCTGTGATTAATTCTTAGAATAAACAAACTAACATCTGAGAAATTACTTGTAAGCACGGCATCGGGCACCAGCAGAAGCGGAGCATTATCAATTATAATGTAGTCAAATACTTTTCGCGCCCTGTTTATTAAATTTTCAAATTTGATGCTATCAATTAAATCTGATGGATTTTTTGGAATTGGGCCCGCCTGAATAAAGTATAGATTATTGATAGACGTTGGTGCAACAATATCGTCATAACTTTTTTCATCAGCAAAGTAATTGCTTAAACCATCTTTTTCTTTTACTCCCAAATAGTTATGCAAAGTTGGTTTGTGTAAATCAGCTCCAATTAACAGCACTTTCTTCTTCGATTTTGTAAGAATAGCGGCAAAGTTGGAAGAGATAAATGATTTTCCCTCGCCAGGAATAAGAGAGTTTATTGAAACTACTTTTGATCCGGGGCGTTCGAGGATGGCATTTAAATTTGATTTTACACCTCTGAACGACTCTGCAATTCCGGATCGGGGATGATGGATTACTGGTAGTTTTACCTTGTATTTATGCTGAATAATTCCATCGAGAACCGGAATACGGCTTTCTTGCTCAATTTCTTCGCGTGTTTCAATTTTTGTATTGAAAAAACTTAGCAACGTGATAATGATAAAAGGAATTGCAAAACCTCCTATAAACCCGGCACCCACATTTTTTACAAGTGTTGGCCCTGTTTGTATGGAGGCTTCAACAAGTGCCTCGTCAATTACCTGAACCTCGGGCGCAATAGACGCTTTGGTAATTGAAGCCTCAGCCTTTTTTTGCAACATATAAGTGTATAACTCGTTGTTAAGGTCAAATTCTCTTTGAATACCAATTAACTCCTTCTCTGTTTCGGGTAGTTTTTTTAACCTGTTTTGAATGGAATTGTAGCGTTCCTGCATACTTTCCTTTTTCGAGATGGTTGCTTTTAGCTGGTTGTCTAATGTTTCTTTCAACCCATCGCGTGTAACCTTTATTTCTTTTTCAAGAACTATCAAAGTCGGATTTTTATCCTGAACACTATAGGAA
>DASQBW010000467.1:0-4041 GCA_035635015.1 Draconibacterium sp.
CCGATGAAGCGGAACGGGAATAAGTGTGTCAATTTCAGCAAAATCAGGCGATTCCAATAACTGATGACCAAATTTCTTGCCGGTTTCAAAACCAAGTTCTTTTAATCCCTTGTATTTCGTAAAATGAATAAGTTGTTGGTATCTGCTTCCTTTTTTGTAGCTAAAATACGCTGTTGCAAAGGTAATATCTACGCGCCCCCAAAACAATTGAGCAACTTTGTTATCGGGTTTCAAATGAAAATTTGTTACCGGCAAATCCTGCCAACACTCAAAACAAACAAATTTTTCCTGCGATACCAGTCGCCTTCCGCAGGTTACGCATAACTCGGGGAAAAACAAGCCTAAAAGATCAGAATAAAATTGTTTGAGCCGGTTCATAGCAGAAAGTTACAAAAATATTTTTTATCACTTAACTTTCAGTTTAAACTTGAAATACACTGATTAACAATTCTTTAAATCACCGGCAATTTTCAATTAATTCCTTTTTGCTTTAAATCGCTTAAATTGCAAATGGATTTGTATTAGATTTCCCTATCTCTATTGTATTCCTCTATAGAAATCATCTCCAAAGGTTGTTGCGTTCGTAACAGACTTTTTACAATGAATAAAACTACTGAATTAATTCTGGCACTATCCTTGTTTTAGAAGTGCATAGAAAGTTAAATCTAAAACAGATGTCATGAAAACACAAGAAAACAAACAAACATTTACCTTCAAAAAAATTTCAGTGCTATTCATAATGATTGTGGCCGTAATTATGGCCGCTTGTGAGGGACCAATGGGACCTCCGGGACCGGAAGGACCGGAAGGACCAAATTATGCCGGGTCGATTTATGAGGTAACAGTTGATTTTACAGCAGATAACGACTATTCTGTAGTGGTTGATCATCCTTCAAGTATAACTGTACTTCCAGAGGACATTGTACTGGTGTACATACTGTGGCAATACGACGATATTGACATTTGGCGCCTTTGCCCACAAACCGTGGTTTTAGATGAAGGTGTAATTCAGTACAATTTTGATTATACACAATTCGATACCCGATTGTTCCTTGAATTTACTATTGATGAATCTTCTCTGTTTGAGGATGAAACCCTGGATCAGATTTTTAGAATTGCAGTATTGCCTATCGATTTTGTGGCACAAAAATCAGTTGATATAAACGATTTTAATAACTTACTCGAAACGCCACAACTTGATTTAAAATTTCATGATAAAGTAGAAATGATACCGCAAGATAATATGGAATAAGCCAAGTAGTTTACAAAACAAAGGCCGGAACATTTTTCCGGCCTTTGTACTATTAAAAGTAAATAGAGCAAACTAGATAACATTATTTGAATCGACAGATTGCCATTCCAGATATGCCCCATCGTAAACTTTTACATTTGGATACCCTAAACCTTTTAATGCAAGATAAATAATTCCGGCGCGAACACTTGTTTCGCAATAAACAATAACTGTTTTATCTTTGGTAATGCCCTTCGATTCAAACATCGAAGTAAGTGCATCATTCGATTTTAATAAACTCTTACCGTTGATCAGGGTTTCGTAATTCACATTTACCGCACCTGGAACATGCCCGGGTCTTGCGAGTTCTGTTTCTGCTGTACCGGCATATTCTTCCGGTGTTCGTGCATCAACAATTACATATGATGAATTGTCGACAGCTTTCTTTACCTCTTCCATGGTAGCCAACTGATTGGCATCAACATTCGCAGTAAATGTGGCTTTTTTCCCTTTTGTGGCAGTTCCTATTGGTCCGCGAACTGCCTTCCATCCGGTAATATTTCCATCCAGCATTTTTACATTTGGGGCTCCCAGGTACTTTAGCATCCAGTACATACGCCCTGCATATTTAGTCGATCCCTCGTCGTACACAACAATTGTTTTATCTGAAGACACTCCACTATTTCCGAGTTCTACTGCCATTTCTTCAGGCGATTTAATCACATTACGAATTGGCTCATCGGTACATAAAATACCATGTGGAAGGTCTATTGCGCCCCGAACAAATACTTTCTGATTTGCAGCTGCATTAACAATAATGTATTCCGGGTTTTTTAAATTCTTTTTGAGTTCATCAGCCGAAATCAAATCCTGTGCAGAAACAGCTGAAGCTATGAATAACACTGCTCCTAAAAGAAATAATTTATTAAGTTTCATAATCTATATCGTTTAAAATTTAGAATCGTACCTGTAGCTGAACCATAATCATGTCGTTCGGAACCTCTCCATACCATTCAGCTTTATACTCGTAATTCACTTGTAAGCGTGTCCACTCATTAAAGAAGTAGTTCACACCTAGCGTAGTAATATGCTCCATATTATTGTTTCCCAAACTTTTATCGCTGTTATAATTCTCGTATTTAATAACAGGTTGCAGATTGTAAGTCAGGTTGTAAAGTGCCATAATTGATAAGCCTTCACGTTCAGCACTACCCTGTAACAATGTTGGTTCTCCACCACATCCGCCATCAACGAGGCGCGAACCTTTGTCTTCGGCCCAAATGTATTCACCCTGCACAAGGAACCCGAATTTTTCAACTTCAAACTCAGCGCCCAAACGTTTTCTTTCATCAGGTTCGGTAACTGTTTCATCCGGATTGGTTGCTTTACCATAACGAAAACTACCACCAAAATGCATCCAGTCGTTTGGCTGAACAATAATTCTACCAACAAGGTCTTTATATTTATCGGCATCTTTAACAAGCAGCCCGGTACCGTTCATAAGTGCAACAGAATACTTTATCAATGTAGTATCCGAGCCGCCAAGAATCATCAGACCCATATCACGGTCAGGTGCTGTTAGTTCGTTTACAAATTTCGAACGGTTAATGGTATACAAAGCGTTACAGGGTGTACTCAATTCCTGACCAAATGGCGATTTAAAGGAACCAATACTCACTTTTGCAAAAGAAAACCTGTTGTAGGTTATAAATGCATCGAGCAGATAGGCTTTTGGCCCGTCTTTTTTAAACGGACTTGCTTCAAGTAAAACGTAGTAATTAAAATCGTATGGAATATTTCCCATAACACCAATACGCGAGCGGTTAAATCCGAAAGTATTTGTATTGTCCCCTTCGGCAAAACCATAATCGTACTGTGCCTGTAAATAGCCAAAAACATTTATGCCTTCATCGGATGTTGGCTCGGCACACCCCTGGGCCTGGGCATTATAACCCAGAAAGACGGCTGCTGTTAGTATTAAAAATAATTTGCGTAACATAATCTAATGTTTTAGTTGATGATTAAAAGAATGGTTTTCAATAAACTATCCATTCTTAATTTTAATTAGAAGACACTGTTGGCAGATTCTTAGGATTTGAATCGTATCCCCAGTGGTTTGTTACGCTACCCGTTTCCCAAAACGAGTTTGTATGACTCATGCCATTTATTCCGAAAGTAAGACTGTAGGCATCAAAACCAAGTACGTTTAAATAAGCAGTTAGCACTGCCGAAGTTTGGCCGGTGTAACAATAGGTTACAACTTTTCCGTCAGGATCTAAATTACTGCAATCATCAATCATCAAAGGACTTAAACGCACAGCACCATTTACATGCCCAAAACCTGTATAGTGATCGGCAGAGAAATAGTTGTTCACGTAGTAATCGCCCGAATTTGCCAGTACTTCCGCATTTGAAGCTGTTTTAAAACCTTCTGCAACAACAGCCTCTACGCGTTCTGCAAGTATATCTGCTCCGTTAGTTGAAGAACTTGTCCATTGTGGGGCATCAAAAGTACCTGCAGTTGCTTCACTTGTTGTCCAGTTGCTTGAGGTGGTTAGTTCTTTACAATTTGCAGACCATTTATCAAATTGGCTGTTCCATCCGCTCATTCCCCATTTCAACGCCTGTGCATTGTCGTATCCATAAAGTCGCAGTAACGAAGTGGCATAACAAGCTGTTTGGCCGGTATAACATACCACCAAAATTGGCTTATCTGCCCCCTGTGCAGCAGTTAAAATATCTTTAAAAGCCACATTATTTGCTCCTTCGATATGTGCTGTTGCAAAATCAGCTGCGCCTCTGATATCCAT
>DASQBW010000468.1:0-3976 GCA_035635015.1 Draconibacterium sp.
ATTCAAAAACTTAAGCGCTCGATCCATAAAAGCGAAATACAGATGGCCGAGTCGCACAAAGATTTAATTCTGCGCCATGCCGATCATTTTTTGGAGAATGCCGACCGGGTGAATTATACCACCGAAATAGAATCGATTCCCGTTCTGGTTGACTGGAATATCGGCAACTTTTCGATTAAGGGCGATGGCCGGTTTTACTCGCGCTGGGATTACGATTGGTTCCGCATGTCGTCGCGCGTAATGGACTTTTACTTTTTTAGCCGCGTAGTTTCCGATGTTGGCGACCGTACAGTTTTTAGCTACATGGTCGACACGCTTATGGAAGAGCGCTTTATGCTATTCCTGAAAGAATACCATAAAGTTTTTCCCCTAACACCACCCGAAGTGCATTTAATAAAAGAAGTTTACCGCTTTTTTATTTTAAATTATGTAATTAAAGACGGGCCCTACTTTTTTAGAAAGTACTATTCAACTAAACTGATTAAGGAAGCCTACGATACCTATTTTCCTGCCATGGAAGCGAAATACCGGGTAGAGAAAATTTTGAAAACATTAAAACTCTGATGCTGTACTATTATGAGAACAAAAAGTTTTAGAAGTGTAGTGAAAAACTACCGGGCCGTGTTTTTTGATGCCTTTGGTGTATTAAAAAATCATTCGGGGCTGATTGAGGGAGTAGGAAACACTTTCAAATATTTAGAATCGAAGGAAATTCCTTATTACGTGCTAACAAACGATTCATCGAGAAGTCCCGACGAACTGGCGAACTGGTATCAGAAAAGAGGTCTGACCACCATTACCACCGATAAGATTTTATCATCGGGAATGCTTGCCATGGAGTTCTTTAAAACAAAACTAGCCAACGGAAAAGCAGTGGCTTACCTGGGTACAAAAGCTTCGGCACATTACCTGGAAACAGCAGGGCAAAAGACAGTGCCCATTAACGAAGTTAATCTGGAAGACCTCGATCATATTAAATCGTTTGCCTTTCTCGATGATGAAGGATTCGACTGGAATAAGGATATCGACAAAACCATCAATTTGTTGCGCCATAAAAACATGACCGTCATAGTAGCAAATACCGACATTAACTACCCGGTAAATAAAAATGATATTTCGGTGGCTATTGGCGGACTGGCCGACCTGGTTGAACAAATCCTTGGAAAGCAATTTATACGGTTCGGGAAACCCGATGCCCAAATGTTTTTACTGGCTTATGAACGTGCAATGCAGGATGTACCCAACATTAAAAGAAATGAGATTTTAATGGTTGGCGATACGCTTTATACCGATATTATTGGAGGAAACAAATTCGGGCTGGATACCGTACTTGTTCTTTCGGGAAATACATTGCCCGAAAATGCCAAAATCAAAATTGATAGTTCGGGAATTATTCCAACATACGTTTGCGACTCGGCGGTTATTGATTTTTGATGAGCTTCTGGATGCTGGATACGAGATACTGGATCCTGGATCCTGAGGATTGTGACTGTAAACTGTGACTGAGACTGGATACATGAAGCTTGTAGCTTTTAACTGACAATTAAAAATACCAATTACGCATTTACAGCCACCGATTTCAGTGCATGAATCAGCAATTGATCCTTATCTCTGCCTTTTGATGCAATTCGGATGTGTTTATAGTCGAGGCCTATTTTATTGGAACAATCGCGTACGTAAACGCCAAAATCCTGCAGTAATTTCATTTGCAACTCGTAAGCACTAATTCCGAATTTTACTTTCAGCAGTATAAAATTACTGTTCGAGGGGTAAACTTCGTACCCATCGATTTTACACAACAATTGATGCAGTTCACGAACATCGGAAATAACATGTATACGGGCTTTGTGGTATTCTACATCGGTATCTTTTAGCTGCGTTAAAAAATACTCGGCCAGTGTGTTTATATTCCAAACGGGCAGCGAATTTCTAATTTGCTTCAGATAATCCTGATTGGCGGTGCAACAATAACCCAGGCGCAAACCTGGCACGCCACAATGTTTACTCATGCTGCGTACAATTACCAAATTCGGAAACTGATCAACCACTGGCATAAGACTTGGAATTTCGTCGCCCGCAAAGTCGATAAACGACTCATCAAGCAACACCAGTTTTAAATGCTTCATGCGCTTTAAAAAGCCGGTTATTTTTTTAATCGAAAGCAACTGCCCCGTAGGATTTCCGGGATTAATAATCAATGCAGATGATAGTTTTTCGTTTAACAGCCAATCAGCATATTCATCCAAATCCAGCTGATATTGTTTGTCGGCAGGTAACTGAAACAATTTGACCTTTTCCAGATTTTGAATCTTCTCAATGTATTCGCTGAAAGTAGGAACGGGAATTCCCATATCCTGAACAAAATTGTTTTGAATAATCGTAATCAGCTCCGTAGCACCGTTTCCCAAAACAAGAAATTCGGGTTTAACATGCACAACGGCTGCCAAATCCTGTTGCGCAAGTTTCGGATTACTCGACGGATAAGCCTTTATTAGTTCGGGCAGTTTATCCTGAAGTTTTTGAAGCAATGCTTCTCCGGGAAAGTAGGGATTTTCAATGAAACAAAAATCCACCACATCACCCAGCTGTTCTTCTCCAACAATATCAACTAACGACGGCGAATGCGAAGTCTCTTCAAATAAGTGACGCTTGATTTCAATTTGTTTGTTTAACATGGCTTTAAATATTGGGCATTACTACTTACATGACAAATTTGATCAAAAAAAAACTGCCCAACAAGATGGACAGTTTCTTTTTTATTTTGCAAATATGTCTTAAACTTTTGCAGCATGAACAGTTTTAATAATTCTTGCTCCAATTTTATAAGGATCACCGTTTGATGATGGACGACGGTCTTCCAAACGACCTTTCCAACCATCTTCTACAGTTCCAACAGGAATACGGATAGAAGCACCACGGTCGGAAACACCATAACTAAACTCATGAATTGATTGAGTTTCGTGTAAACCAGTCAGACGCTGATCGTTGTATGCACCGTAAACATCAATGTGTTCTTTAATGTTTTTACCGAATTCTTCGCAAATTGCAGTAAATACTTTTTCGTCTCCACAAGTTCTCATCAAACCGTTAGAGAAGTTGGCGTGCATACCCGAACCGTTCCAGTCAAGGTCTTTTCCAAGTGGTTTTGGATGCCACTCAACATCAACACCATATTTTTCAGCAGTACGCTCCAAAAGGAAACGAGCCATCCAGATTTGGTCACCTGCATTGTGTGCACCTTTAGCAAAAATCTGGAATTCCCACTGTCCGGCAGCAACCTCAGCATTGATACCTTCAACATTCAATCCAGCTTCCAAACAAATATCAAAGTGCTCTTCTACGATCTGACGGCCAAAAGCTTTAGAACCACCTACTCCACAGTAGTAAGGTCCTTGTGGCTCAGGAAAACCTCCTGCAGGGAAACCTAATGGAAGACGAGTTTGTGGATCGTACAAGAAATATTCCTGCTCGTAACCGAACCAGAAGTCTTCATCCTCCTCTTCGATATGAGCACGACCGTTAGTTTCGTGTGCAGAACCATCAGGATTTAATACTTCAGTTAAAACTAAATAAGCATTTTTACGGTCCGGATCAGGACAGATAAATACCGGTTTCAAAAGAAGGTCAGAAGCACCACCACCGGCCTGGTTTGTTGAAGATCCGTCGAATGACCACACAGGACAGTCTTCCAATTTTCCGCTGAAGTTTTCAGCTACACGAGTTTTTGCTCTTAATTGTTGAGTTGGCACACTACCATCCAACCAAATGTATTCCAATTTCGATTTCATGATGTAATAAATTTTATATAAATGTAGATTTTTTCTAACTGTCGATCACAAAAATAGAAGCAAATGAAACTAATAAAACCATTTTACTAACAATTTGTAATAAATTAATACAAAATTTACATTGAAAATAGATTTTTGTCAAACACCCCAAAATTAACAACACCCCCCAAAGTAATCTCTATTTTTGG